>NZ_JBNJMY010000002.1:0-96758 GCF_050936355.1 Actinoallomurus sp. CA-142502 | reverse complement strand
TACGGATCAGAAGGTTGGGGGTTCGAATCCCTCCGGCTGCGCACCGTTTGACCAGGGCGTCCCTTGATCGCAAGGGGCGCCCTTGGCGTTGGTACACCAGCGCGTACACCAGCGGCGTTCGTGTCGCTGAATGTCGTGGAGTGTCGCTCACTCCGAGGCACCCCCTTCCTTCTGTCCGTGCCGTTCGATGAACTCGTCGATCGCCCTACGGATGAGCCACGACTGCGATCGATCCTCCCGCTCCCCGATCTCCTCCAGTGCCTTCTCCTGTTCCGGAGTCAGGCGCACGGACGTCGGATTGCGGTCGCTCACGCGGTCAACGTATTACAAGTGACTACATCCGTCGAGCGGTTCACCCGGTCTTCCTCACGTCACGCTGGTCCCGCCGCGCCTGGAGGTCGACGAGCACACCATTCATCTGTGCCGCGGCCTGACGCTGGGCCTCCTGGAAGACGTGCGTGTAGATGTCCGCCGTGGTGGCCAGCTGGGTGTGCCTTAGGACCGTCTGAATCACCTTCAAGTCGATCCCGGCATCGAACAGGAACGACCCCATCGCGTGCCGCAGGTCATGGATCCGCACGCGCCGGCCGATGCCCGACCGGTCGCAGACTTCCGCCCAGGCCCGGTTCATGTTCCGAGGCTCCAGCATCGTGCCTAGGTGCGTCGCGAAGACCAGGTCGGGGTTCACCCACACCTCCGCATCCTTCCGCTCGGCGTCCTGGGCCTCCTTGTGCGCCTTCAGCGCTTCCATGACCAGCGGTGGCGCCGGCACCGTGGCCTCGGACGCCTCGGTCTTCAGCTGCTTGGCGACCAGACGGCCTCGGCGGCGGCCGGTCTTTTCGTCCTTCTCTCCGCGCAGCCGCTGCACGGAGAATTCCAGCGCGACCGTGTTCTGCTCGAAGTCGACACCAGTCCAGAGCATGCCCAGGCCCTCGCCGCGGCGCAGGCCGAGGCCGAGCACGGTCAGCCAGTAGACCCAGAAACGATCCCGGGACGCTTCGGCCAGGAGCAGCGCGGCCTCATCCCGGGTCAAGGCTTTCCGCTTCGACTTGGACTTGCCGGTGGTCGGCACGGCCACGAGCTTCGCGACGTTCTTCTTCACCACGTCGTCGGCCAGGGCGTCGGCCAAGGCCTTCCGAAGGGCGCTGTGGTGGATGACCACCGTGCGGCGGCTCAGCCGAGGCGGCGGTGGCAGCTCCGTCTCCCCAGGCCGGAGTTTCTTACGAGGCGTTTTCGCGGACGGCTTCTGCAGCATATCGAGATGCCACTTCCGTACATCCGATGTCGAAAGCTTGACGGCTTCGATGTGTCCGAGATCGGGGATAATGTGTCCCTCGCAGGAGCCACGGTAGGAGTCGAAAGTCGACTGCGTGATGATCCCCATCTCAAGGCGCTGTTGCAGCGTCTGGGCCAGCCACACCTTCTCTAGATACTCGCCGAGTTTGATGTTCTTCCCGATGGTGATCGGGCCGCCCGCCTCCAGCTCCTCGTAGAACTTCTTCCGCTTGTCGTTGCATTCCTTTGCGGTCTTGCCGTAGATGTACTTCGGTTTCCCGTCCTCGAAGTACGCCTTGACGCACCATCCCTTGGCAGTTTTGTACGGCTTTCCTTCTCTGTTTCCCCGGGTGCGTCTAGCGCCCTGCTTCTTGCTAGGGGAAGGGGTTTCCTCGGGTTTGGACATGCGTGTCTCCAGGGCCGTGGAGGGAATGGGTGGCGAGGTGGAAGCTATCTGGCCGGATCGCAGCCCTGACCTCGGAGCAGGTCGAGCAGGCATGCGTCCCCGCCGCCCAGTTGCTCTCCTGGCGCCAGGTCACCGCCCGGCCGGTCCTCGTCGGCGTTGTCCTCCGACGGCACCGGCGACGGCGTCGGGGACGCGACCGGACTGCTCCCGGGCGGGGATTGCTGCCCGTCTGGCGGTGTGCTCGGCGTCTGGGAGGGATCGGGCGTCGGCGTTTCGGTCGGCGGGTCCGTCGGAGCTGCCGCCTCTGGCGGATCCTCCGGCGCCGTGGTCGGCAGAGGTGCCGGCACATGCTTTTGCGCAGAGCTGGCGGCCGGTTCCCTCTGCGGGGGCGTCGTCTTCCGGGCGCGGGGATGGGTGACCGGGTCGTAGGCCAGGGGTGAGGGCCGGTCGGTGTGCACGACCGGATCGGCGCCCCGCTCGGCCAGAGTGAGACTGCCGGGCGGCACGGTGGCGATGACCGTCACGGCCGCCGCGGATGCCACGGCCACTGTCGTCGTCGTAGCCGGCGCGAGCATGTGCGTGACGCAGCGGCCCAGTCGCCGGGCGAGCGTCCAGCCGATGACCGGCAGCAGTGCCCAGCCGTGGTACTGGGACCGCAGGGCGGCGCGCAGCCGCGGCCGGGATGTCGTCGTGTTGGCGACGATCGCGGCGCGGTCATGGTGATGCCAGATCGCTACCGCGAGTTGCCTGGGCAGCTCCCGGCGTTGCACGAACCGCACTCCGGCCAGCACCTGGTCAGTGATGTCCAGCCGGACGCGTTCGAGTGCCTCCCACACGGCTGCCTCAGTGCGCTCGTTGGGTCGGCCGGTTCCATTGCGTGCGAGGACGATGGTGACCTGGCCGTCGAGGAGCGGCACGGGGTAGTGCTCGTGCGCGCTCCCGTAGCGCAGAGCGTCGGTGAATGCCTGAGGGATCTCCAATCTGCTGTGCCTGAGGCCCTCGGCGTAGCCCTGGTCCCAGGCGTGGTCGCCGACGGCCCGCGCAGCGGCGAGCTGACGTTCGAGGTGGCGGACTCGAAAGTCCGTGGGGGTCCTACTCATGGAGCCTCCGAATCAGACAGGCAGATTCGATGGTCTCCGGGGTCCATAGTTACGGACGCGCCGCAACGGGTGTTCGGTTGCTTACAGGGCCTTCTTATTACTTCTGTTACTAATGCGTTATTACTGACAGTGATGGACGACGGGTGGTCAGCCCGTAAGTCGCCGCCCGGCGGCGTCCTGGCCAGCCTCTGCTCGCGCGGCACGCCGACGCACGCCCTTCATGAATTCGATCATGAGCGCTTTGTCATCGTCGCTGAGCAACGAGAGCTGTGTCCAAATCTCCCACTCCCAGTCCTCGACTTGGTCGCGGGTCACGTAGGCCGGCACTTCGGCTCGTACGTCGCCACGCGGGAGGACCCGCTCGGTGCGTGCCGCTTCCTGCTGGCGGCTGATGTCCTCCTCATCGAATCGGGTCTTGTCCGGCGTCCGTAGTAGACCTTCCACGGCGTCGCGCCGGAGGCCGAGCGCGTTCTCGAGCTTGACGATCACGGCGTCTTCGTAGCCCTGCTGAGCCGCTCGCTCGATCTTGCTGACGACTGCGGTCGATGGGCCGCCGGATGTGGCGACCTGGGGCTGGGTCATCCCGAGGTGGTTTCGGCGCGCCTTGACCGCTCGGCCGAGACGTTTCCACGCCTCCGCCGGGTAGCTGCTGGTGTCCATGTCCCTCAGTCCAGGTCTGTGGGAGCCGCGGGTCGCTCCCGTCTCGCCGACTGTAGATGTCAAATCGGACTTTGGCGAGTGTTAGCGAATCTTGAGATGCAAAGACGTGCCGAGACGTCCGAAGACGCGTTTCGGCGTGTCTCAAGACTTGTAAAAACGCGTCTATACGCGTACGGTCACAGCCATGTCGTCATCCCCTCACACCGGATCGCCTCCTGACCAGGTGCTCCACCTGCCAGAAGAGGCGGCCGGGATGCTGAACGTCACGCGCCACTGGCTGATGCAGGCCGCGAAGAAGGGCCGAGTCCCTCACCGCCGCCTCAGCCCGAGAGTCATCCGCTTCGCCGACGAGGACATCACCGAGATCCGCCGGATGTCCGAAGTCCCCGCCCACGCCGAGCTGAGCGCCTGATGGCCGCCACCGAAGAGAAGGTCCTGCTGGACGTGTGGCCGGAGGCCGGCGAGCGCATCGGCCTGGGCCGCACCACGACCTGGAAGCTCGTCCGCTCCGGAGCGCTGAGGACCGTCCGCCAGGGCCGCCGCCGTCTCGTTCCGGTCGACGCCCTCCGCGAGTACGCCCAGAACCTCCCGCCCGCCCCCTGAAAAGGGCGAGGGCCCCGACCGTCGCGACCGGTCAGAGCCCTCCGGCCAACCCCATCCCCTCTACAGAACGGAGCAGGCCGTGATCACGAAGCCTAGCCACCGCGCCGGTGCGCTGATCGCCGCCGTGGCGTACGGCATCCAGGCCGAGGCCTACCGCGCCAGCCACCAGCCGAAGCCGCAGCCGGCCGAGCCGGGTGCCGTCGGCTACCACCTGGTCGAGCCAGGCGATCACCTCACGTACTGGGGCCTCGACGAGTCCCTCTGGGGGGAACCCGTCACCGTGGCGAGCCTGTGCCCGCTGGACTTCCGGTGCCGCGTCCGGCTGCCCAACGGTTCGGTGCTCGCCCAGGTCGACGAGCGCGGCCTGTTCGGGGGCCTGCGATGAGCACCCCGATCATCACCGTCCAGCGCGACGACCTCGCCGGCCAGCCGCACACGATCACGGTCGAACGCGTCGACGTCGAGACCGCGCGTGCCCGGTGGCCGCAGGGCGAGTACGCCGACCACATCGGTGAGCGGGCCGTCGTCGAGCGCCACCACGGCAAGCTCGCGGCGGTCTGCGCGACCGCGTCGGAGCTGCCCGGCGGGTCGATCGGCGAGGCCGCACGCGGCACCGCCCGCACGTACGGCGCGATCTACGTTGGCGGCGACCCGGCCGACACCGACGCCGAGGCCACCGAAGAGCCGCTGCCCAGGTGGGCCGCCAAGCTCATCGACGCTGTCCGGACCGCGACACACGTCGGCGCGGGATCAGGCCGGCCGCCGTCGATGGTCGAGGACCGCCTCATCGACGCCGCGTTCATATTGCTCCGCCACCGCTTCGGCCTCGGTTCGCTCAACGACCAGCAGGTCCCCCTCGCGATCTGGATGGTCGAGAAGGCGTTGAAGGAGCTGAAGGCGGAACAGCGCAAGACCGCCCGGCACACCGCGCCGATCCGCCGCACGCACAAGGACGGCACCGTCTGCGGCCTGAAGTCCACCGCCGCCTGCGACCAGCCGCACGTCGGCTACAAGGCGGAGTGCTCGGCCGGTGACTGGCAGGCAGAGTCGCCGACCCGCGCGATCGTCGAGGAGCAGAAGCGCACCCACCTGTGGCAGGCCGGGGGCGCCCGATGACCACCCGCACCCAGAACCGCTATCAAGAAGCGGCCGAACGTCACGAGCAGCAGCTCCAGCACGAGCGGACGGCGCGGCAGGCCGAGCACGGCGTACGACGCGCGGAGGCCGCCGAGTACCGGCGCCTCACCAACGCCATGAACGGCGCGCCGATCCTGTACCCGGTCCAGCCGAGCCGGGCGCCGTCCCGCTGCTGGCGGTGCTGGCAGGCCCTCCCGGACCTGGCGACCGGTGAGGACCCCCGCGACGGGCAACTGCGGCAGTTGTGCCGGGGCTGCCACTCGCGGCTGTCGGCCGGTCTCCCGGTCGAGCTCACCGACGCCCAGCTCGCCGAGGCCTGGGAGTGGCTCGCGCACCAGCACATCAACCAGCGCGCCGCCGCGCAGGCCGGCCGCCTCGCCGAGGGCACGGGCGTCACCGACGCGTTCATCGAAGACGCGCTCAACGACCTCGCCCCGCACCTGACCCTCGAACAGGGCTGGCACGCGGTCGAGGAGCTGGAGGCGCAGCTCCTGGCCTTCCAGGACGCCGAACGCGGTGACGTGAACTACGACCAGCTCGACCCCGAGTGGCGCGATGGTGAGGCCTGGGCGAATCGGTGTCGGGCGCTGGTCGAGGATGCGCTCCGCCCGCTGGTCGGGGGCCGGTCATGAGGCCTGAGACGCGCCTGTGGCGTAAGACCGCCCGGAAGGCGCAGAAGACCGCGCAGCGTCGGCGGATTCGCCGAGCGGAGACCGCGGAGATGTCCCGGCTGCTCCGCCGGATGCAGCGGTTCTTCGCGCACCGCTCCGAGGGGTTCTCGATCGAGTCGGCTGGCCGCCTGGTCGGCGTCGGCATCGGTGAGGCGTACGGCTACGAGCGCTTCATCGAGGCACTCACCGCGGCTCTGCGACAGACCGCTGACGAGGACGAGACCACGGGGGTGGGCCGGTGACGGCCGAACTGGTGCTGCCGTACGACGCGCCTCGGGACGTGTGGCTGAAGGCCCGCCGTGAGGGCATGGGCGGCTCCGACGCCCTGGCTGCGCTCGGTCTGGACCCGTGGAAGACCCGGCTGGAGGTCTACCTCGACAAGATCGGCGAGGCCCCAGAGCGGGAGCCGACCGACCGGATGCGGTGGGGGCAGATCGTCGAGGCCGCGATCCTCGAATGGTTCACCGACCGCACCGGCATCCCGGTACGCCGCAAGGGCCTGATGCGCTCGATCGAGCACCCGCACCAGCAGGCATCGGTCGACGCCGAGTCCGACGACGGCGGCATCGTCGAGATCAAGAACACGAACTACCACCGCCGGGGCGAGTGGGAGGACGACCAGGTCGCTGACGGCGCCGAAGCACAGTCTCAGCACTACCTAGGCGTGACGGGCCGGACGCACGCGTGGGTGGTCGCGCAAATCGGCGGTGAACCGCCCGTCATCCGCCGGGTCGAGCGCGACGACGCGCTGATCGCCGACATCCGCGCGATGGAGCTCGACCTGTGGCGGATGGTCGAGGCCCGCACACCGCCGCCGCTGGAGGGCGGCAAGGCCGCCGAGGCGCTCGTCAAGCGCCTGTTCCCGACCGGCGTCCCCGGCAAGCGCATCGACGTCGACGCCGAATTCATGGCCAAGCTCCGCGAGTACGGCGACGAGCACGCCAAGTACAGCGCCGCCGAGATGCGGAAGAAGGCCATCCGGGCCGAGCTCGCGCACGTGATGGGCGACGCCACCGAGGCGTACTACGGCGACCGGCTCGTCGCCACCCGCCGCAACCAGACCAAAGAGAAGGCGGACTTCGCGGCCCTGCGCGCGCGGTACCCGGAAGCCGCCGCCGACGTGATCACCGAGACCCACTTCCGGGTCTTCAACAGCAAGCTGAAGGAGTCCTGAGGTGGGAAGCAACCTCGCCCAGCGGGCCGCCGTGCAGCGCCAGCAGAACGAGACCGCTCCGGCGCAGCAGACCCTGGCCCAGCAGATCCAGTCGATGCACAAGGCGTTCCAGCTCGCCATGCCGCGAGGTGCCGAGGCCGGCCAGCTCATCCGCGACGCTCTCACCTGCGTCCGGACCACAAAGAACCTCGCACAGTGCGACCCGCAGAGCGTGCTGGGCGGGCTGATGACGTGCGCGCAGCTCGGCCTGCGCCCCGGTGTCGGAGCGCTCGGACACGCCTGGCTCCTGCCGTTCTGGGACAAGAAGGCGAACGTCGACGAGCGGGGCCGCCCACGCGGCGGGTACGCCGCGCAGCTCGTCATCGGATACCGCGGCTACGCGAAGCTGTGCTACCAGTCCGGCCAGGTCCTGAACATCACGCCCCGCACGGTGTACACGCAGGACGAGTACGAACTGGTGTACGGCCTGGCCGGCGACACGCTCGTCCACCGGCCCCACCTGGACGGGCCGCGCGGTGAGCCGCGCCTCTACTACGCGGTCGCGCGGCTGAAGGACGGCGGCTACGCGCTCACCGACCCGATGACGCAGGCCGACATGGAGGCGCACCGCGACAAGTACGCCATGGCCAAGAACAAGCAGGGCGAGGTCGTCGGGCCGTGGAAGACCGAGTTCGAGGCCATGGCGCACAAGACGATGGTCCGCCGCATCATCAAGCTCCTTCCGATGTCGACCGAGCTGGCCGTCGCGCTCGCGGTCGACGAGGGCGTACGCCTCGACGTCACCCCCGACATGGACGCCTCCGAGGTCACCCGCACCATCGCCGGTGAGGTTGAAGCCCCGGACGACAACGTTTCGGGTGAGGGTGCGGCGCCGCACGACCCGGACGCCGAGGCCGCCGCGCAGGCCGACGCCGAGGCCGCGGGGAAGAGCGGCGAGGGCTCCTGGCCGTCGGTCGCAGAGCCGGGCGGTGAGGCCTGATGAGCGCCCTGGTTCCCCTGTCCACTGTGACCTTTCACGACGGTCAGAAGCTCCATGCCGACCTGCCCCGCAACACCCTCGACCCGCGCTACCCGCTGTGCACCAACCACCGGTTCGCCTGCCTGTGCCGCGAGGCGGAGACAGCGGAGGACCGGCAGGAATGGCGCGCCGAGCTGGAGCACGCGCGGAAGGTCTTCGCTGAGGTTCTCGCCGGCCACCCGACCTACACCGACGACGGTCGGAATCAGTGCCTCTGCACGGGTTGTCAGGTGGCCCGCGCGACCTACGGGCAGTTCCGCTCCTACTCGGACATCCGGCGGGAACGCAAGGCGGCAGCCCGACGCCAGCAGGAACGCGACGTCGAGATCGACCGACTTCATGGCGAGATCACCAAGCTCCGGGCCCGGCTCCGCGGACGGAGCGGTGAGGCCTCTATCGACATCCTGCGCGACGCCGTACAGACCGAGGGCGGCAACTGGACCGTCCACCGCGCCAGCCACGCTCTTCCCGGCCGGTGGATCGCCCCGGAACGACTCCGCACGCTCCTCAACCAGCTCGCCGACGAGGGCCTGCTGATCAAGCACGGCAAGCTCGGACGGCTCTGGACTCCCGTGGGGGGCGGCGATGCCTGACACCCGCGCGAAAGCTCTCGCGTACCTGCGGGACGGCAAGGTCCTGATCTCCTACGCGCTCGGGGCTGGCGACGACCGTAAGCCTCGAGACGTCTTGGCGTATGTCGAGGGCTACAGGTCCACCCACCTGGTGCGGCTGACTGCTGGTCGCTGGGGCTGCTCGTGCCAGGAGACCGGCTGCGCGCACGTCGCCGCCGTCCAGCTCGTCACCGGCCACCAGTCGGCCGCCGCGCGACAGCCGGCGGCCGTGCCTGCTGAGGCGGTGCGCTGATGGCGACCCAGCACCTGACGATGCCCGAGGCCCGCCGCTTCTTCCTCCGAGAACTGCTCGCCTACCAGGAGCACCGAGCGGAAGGCCTCACCGTCGATCAGGCCGCGGCCGAGATGCGCATTCCCTTCGCGGAGGCGCGGGAGTACGAGGCCGCGGTCACCTGCCTGATGAAGGACCTCAGGAAGGACCTGATCCTCATGCCGCCGTCCGGCTGCCGCTGGTGCGGCATCGAGGACCGCGAGCACGCCCAGCGCTGGACGAAGCTCGCCGGCTGGCACGGCTGGATGGCCCCGCTCCCGGAGCAGCGGAAGGCCCGGCTGCTCGCGTTGCGCGCGGCCCGCATGACCACCGAAGACGAAGCGGCCTCCGACCCGGCCCGGTCGGAAGCCGCCCCAGAGAAGGCGCATCACGAACTCTCGGAAGGAGCCGAGCGCCATGAATGATCATCCCACCACCCGGCCGCCCGAAGCGAGCACCCGCAAGCAACAGCTCGCCGCCGCCCAGGCCCTCGTCAAGCTGCTGAAGGTCGAGGACATGCCTGAGCTGACCTGGGAGATGTCCGCGTACGACGTTCGCCTGGAGGGCCTCGTCCGCTCCAACCAAAGCGACGAGGAGCGGCGCGACGACGTCGCTTTCTGGGCCGACCTCTTGGAGGTCGACGTAGCTGAGGACTCCGGCACCTATGAGGACGGCGTCGCCTGGCACGACGTCTTCGCCGACGGGACGTTCAACGACTTCCGGGTCAAGGTCTGGACCCGATTCCACAGTCGGAAGGCGAGTGCGTGATGCGCGGCAACAGGGACACCAAGACCGCCACGAGCGCCCCGGCCCCGGCCGCACTCGTGGTTCGCAACGAGGAGACCCTGCGCAGCATGTGGGGTGAGCACCTGAAGCTCCGCCGCATGGCCGCCGAGCAGGCCCAGATCGAGAAGAACGCCACCGAGGACGCGGTCGCTGCCGAACGGACCGCCATGGCGCATCGCACGACGGCAGAGAAGGCCCACAACGTCGGTGCGAGCATGTCGGACTCCTCCGACGACCTGGCCGACATGGTCAACGAGAAACGTGCGGCGATGAACCTCCCGCCCCTCGTGCCTGGCGCACCGTACGATCCGCCGGCCGATGTCGCCGAGCAGGCCGGTCAGCCGGTCGCGGGCGCGGCACCGGAGAACGGTGTCCTGCCGCCGGGCGTGGTCCCGGTAGGACCCGAACTCGGCTCCGCGCTGGACACCCGCCACGACGGGCACATGCCGCTGGTGCAGAACGGCCGGCCGGGGGGTGCGTCGGCGTGATGACCGTCTGGAGCGCACACCTGTACGACCCCGAGACCCGCGGCGTCGACCTCGAGCTCGGCGTGGAACCCAGCGTCGAGGACGCCCAGGAGTTCGCCGAGGAGTACCTCCGCCGTGAGATCCCCACCGGGGCGACGTGGACGCCGCACGGCAGCCACCGCCGCGTCCTGACCCTCGACGGCAAGCCGGTGATCGTGCGGCGCGACACCGCACTCGCGCAGGTCGTCGTAGCCGAGCGGGAAATCCCGGGGGTGCTGGTCCCGTGAAGCACTACTCCGAGGCCGAGCGCCTGGCCGATCAGGCCAACCACTGGACCTACGGCGATGGCAATGACCCCACTGTGGGAGCCGCCCTCGCCGCCGAGGCACAGGCACGAGGCTTGCTCGCGCTGGCCGACGCCCTGGCGTTGCTACGGCCGCTCACTGCCGTCGGCGGCGAGACGCCCAGCGGCGCGAGTCGCTACGACGCCGAGTTCGATCGGCTGGCCGATCGGTGGCGCGCGATCGAGGACGAGCACGACCAGATCCACCCGGACCGTGACGACTGTGGCGGTGTAGGCGCCTGCGTGATGATGCGCGCCGCCCACGACCTCGAAACGCGGATGCAGGACGCGTTGGAGTCGTGGCGACGGGGTGCCGACGGAGACGAGGAGGACTCCGTCGGCGAGGCTCGCTGCCGGGTCTGCGGCTGTACGGAGAACAACGCCTGCGTCGGCGGTTGCCACTGGATTCCCGACCCCCTGATGGGCGACCTGTGCAGCCGCTGCGGCTTCGTCAACGTCATCGCCCAGTTGAACGCCGGCGAGATCAAGCTGGACGACGCCATGACCGCGATCCGCCAGCGGCTCATGGGGCAGGAGGACGACGGCGAGACCGACAGCGACGCAATGACGTACCCGGCGCCGGGCAGCGACATCCCCGACCAGCCCGGCTACGTCGTGGGCACCTGCGGCCACCGGGTCGCGGCCAGCGAGTGGCGCGCCGGGTACCGCGTCTGCGAGCGCTGCCCCCACCCGGACACCACCGGCGCCCACGTCACCGCGCCAGACGACGTCGACCCGGCGGAGGCTGCGGACTTGATCCGCCAGGCCGTCGAGTACCTGCGCGGCCCGATCGCGGACCAGGCTGAACGGCGGCACCGCCTCGCCGCGGCCGCAGGGCCGCTCGCCGCCCTGCTGGACGAGGCAGCGCGGCACTGGGACGCCGTCCGCATCGCCGGTGCGACCCCGCCTGGCGCTGAGGCTGTCGCTGTTGCCCGCAAGCTCACCGGTGGTGCGTGGTGAGCGCCGCTTACGCCTGGCTCGCCATCGCCGCCGCGGCCGCCATCATCGTCGTCGCCGTGCTGCTCGCCGCGCACGGCCTGCCCGCCGCCGTCGCCGCCCTCCTCGCCGCGCTCGTGGCCGCCATGTGGAGGTGGGTGCTGTGGCGCACCCGTACCGCCCGCCGCCGCGACTACCACCGGCACGGCCGGCCGGGCGTGACCCACCACATCCGGCCGACGCACCGCCGCCGGGCCCGGTTCGAGGCGACGGTCCCTGCCGCGCCCACCACCGTCCCTGACGCTCGACCGTTCACCGCGAGGACCGCATGACCCCCGAACAGATCCGACGCCTCCGTGACCTCCATGATCTGGCCACCGCCGGGCCCTGGGAGGTCACCGAAGACGACAACGGCGACGGCTACCCCGAGATCGGCATCTGGGCACCGAAGGCGGGAGGGACCGGCGAGTACGTCGCCGAGAACATCACCAGCACGACGGCCAAGAACGATGCCGAGGCCATCGTCGAAGCGCACAACCGCCTGCCCGACCTGCTCGCCCAGGTGAAGCGGCAGCGCGAGCACCTCGACAAGGTCGGCGCGGTCCACAACGGCTGCCCGAACACCCGCGACGACATCCACTGCCCGTGGTGCCGGATCGCCGAGCTGGAGCAGCAGGCGTCCGGGTGGTCCGCAGCCCAAGACATCGTCGAGCGCGCCGTACGTAAGGGCTACGACATCGGCGGTGCCGAGCTGGGCGGCCTCGCCAAGGCATTCGCCCTGAACGGCGGTGCCGGCCAATGAGCACCACCTACCGCCGTACCCAGACCCCGGACGGGGCCCGCGTGCGGGTCCGCACCGACGACCGAGGGTTCCACCTGTCCGCCGGCTCGAAGCAGCACATGCGCTCCACCCGCACCGAGGCGTACGGCCTGCTGATCACCCTCGCGAGCGCCTTGGGCGTCAAGGTCACCGGCCTGCCCGACTGGGCCGCTGAGGCCGAAATCGAGGTGAGTGACCGATGACCCCGGAGGACCGGATCCGGCAGCACTACGCCGCGCACGGCTTCGTCGCGACGACCCGTTTCGACCGTGACCTGATGCTCTCGGTCATCCGTGAGCAGCGTCGCAGGTACGCCCACGAGCGCCCGTACGCCGCGATGAGCAAAGCCGCGGAGAGCCTGCACCGTCTCATACGAGACGACGACCACCTGTTGCAGGTCGACCCGGGCACCGCCTCGGACATTCTGCTCGCCATCTCGTCGCTTCTCGGCACCTACGCGGTCGGCGGGATGCACCCCACGGCTCTGGTGAACGTCATCGCCTACCTCGCCGATGATCTGGCCAAGGAGGCCGCCGACCGGCAGCGGTCCGCTGGTGGTGAGGACCGGTGACCGAGAAGCTGATCGCCTACCGAAGCACCCACCCCGACGTTCTCGCCACACTCGCGAAGTACCACGCCGACGTGAAGCAGTGGCAGGCCGACGCCGCCGAGCTGCTGAAGGAGCTCGGCTTCACCGACCGCGGTTTCCTCGTCGGCCGAGGCCTCGGCCAGCGCTGGATCGCCGGCGTCGAGTACCGCGACGGCGACCCGGTTCCGACCGGGTGGC
Source organism: Actinoallomurus sp. CA-142502 (assembly GCF_050936355.1). Classification (NCBI taxonomy): domain Bacteria; kingdom Bacillati; phylum Actinomycetota; class Actinomycetes; order Streptosporangiales; family Thermomonosporaceae; genus Actinoallomurus; species Actinoallomurus sp. CA-142502. The sequence continues at coordinate 83,693 of NZ_JBNJMY010000002.1, read as the reverse complement.
GGCTCCGCAAGCGCCGCGGCCGGGTCGAGGGCCTTACCCCGCATCGCGGTACCCAGGCCGGCCGGGCCATCGCGGCGCAGATCCAGGCCTGCCCGGTGCCGGACATGCCGCAGGCCCACCTGCCGGGGATGCCCGCCGACCGGCCGTCCGACGAAGGTCTCCGCTCGCCCGGCCTCCGCGAGATGGCCGGTGCCGTCTACGTCACCTGGACGATCGACGCGATCCCGGAAATCCCGGCCGACGGACCGGAGCGCGAGGAACACCTCGGCGACGACGAGCACTGGCGCACCATCCGGCTCGTGCATCACGTCGACCTGGCGATCTGGGAGCGCGTGCCGCTCTCGCAGTACTACGCCACCGTCGAGGCACAGGACGAGGCCAAGGCCGGTGAGGGCCAGTGATCACCGCCATCGCCGTCGTCCTCATCCTCGCCGTGGTCGCCGCCCTCGCCGGCGTTGTCTACGTCGAACGTCGGACGGCCACTCCGATCGACTGGGCCGCGCCTGCCACGGACCTCGCCGATGTCGACCAGGCCGAGGCCAGGCACTGGGACGCGGCCGAACGTCGCGCGCCCATCGTCTGGTCCGACACCGCCCGCGGCTGGGTCTGCGCCGCTCGTGCCGAAGGCCTGCCCGGCGGGATCTGCGCCTGGCGCGCGGTGCACGGTCCCTGCCCCGACCACGGCCGGCTGATCGTCCCGGACCCGACCGCAGCGTGGCCGTGCGACCGGGAGGAAACCGACCCGGACGCGGCGTACGAGCACGACGTCACCGGGCACGACTACTGGGCAGGTGCCTGATGCCGAAGATCGTGTACGTCGAGAAGCGGTTCACCACCAAGAGCGAAGCGATCATTCGCCGCGCTGAGGAGATCTGCCGCGAGTACGCCGACCAGGGCTACGACCTCACTTTGAGGCAGCTGTACTACCAGTTCGTCGCGCGCGGCTGGATCCCCAACGCGCAGAAGGAGTACAAGCGCCTCGGGGAGATCATCAGCAACGCCCGCCTCGCCGGCCTGCTCGACTGGCGTCACCTCGTCGACCGGACCCGGAGCCTACGCGGCCTGTCGCACTGGGACTCGCCCGACCAGATCATCGACTCGACCGCGTACAGCTACCGCACCGAACGCTGGGCCAGCCAGCCGCATCGGGTCGAGGTCTGGATCGAAAAGGACGCCCTCGTCGGCGTGATCAGCGGTGTCTGCGCTCGCAACGACGTCGACTACTTCTCCTGCCGCGGCTACACCTCCCAGTCCGAACTGTGGGGCGCCGCCCAGCGGATGATCCGGTACCAGGACGCCGGCCAGCAGCCGATCGTGATTCACCTGGGCGACCACGATCCCTCCGGGATCGACATGACCCGCGACATCGCCGAGCGCCTGGAGCTCTTCGAGGCGGACGTCAAGGTCATCCGGATCGCGCTGAACATGGACCAGGTCCAGCAGTACCGTCCCCCGCCGAACCCGGCGAAGCTCACCGACTCACGCGCCGACGGCTACATCCGACGGCACGGCCACTCCTCCTGGGAACTCGACGCCCTCGACCCCTCCACGCTCGGCCAACTCATCGAGGACGAGATCGGCCGGTGGCGCGATCAAGGCCTCTGGGATCGCGACACCGCGGCGATGGAGGCCGACCGCGAGCTGCTCACTCAGGTGTCCCGCCGCTGGGCCGAGGTGCGGGACTTCATCCAGGACGGCGGCCAGGGGCGGCTCCTGTGAGGTACCTGCTCGCCTGCCTCCGTAACCGGATCGACCTGCTCATCGCGGACTACCGCCGCTGGCGTGCTGGCACCCACCTCCTCGAGGAGATGGGCCGCCACCCTGAGCGCATCGCGGACCTGCCGGACCCGGCCCAGCAGATGGAGTACGACGCGATCGCGGACGACCTCCTCGCCGACGAGGAGCTCGTCGAGGCCATCGTGCGGACGGGGTGGATCCGATGACGCCCAACGACGTCACCGACGAGCAGTTGCTGACCGCCCTGCGCGCCGCCTGCGACTGGCCGGTCACCAGCCTGGACGACTGCCCGGACGAATACGTCCAGACCATGCGCCTCGGCTTGGCCGCGGTCCTGCCTGAGCCAGCTGACCGGCCGGATGACCTCGTCAAGCTCACCCGTCTCGCGATCTCGGACCCGGGAGCCTTCCTGCCCCGCGGCCGCGATGTCCGTGACGGCGAGGTGCTGTACGAACCCGTCACCCACTGGGGCGCCCGCGCGGTGATCACCGCTGTCTTGCCGGCGCACGAGACCCACGTACGCGAGCAGGTCTCCAACGAGCTCGCGGCCGAGGGCGAGCGCGTGATGGCCAAGGGCGTCGAGGAGGTACAGGGCGAGGGGACCGCCGGCTTCTCGACCGCCTTGCGGGCCGCCACGATCACCTGGACCTCGAAGTTCGTGCGGGGTGCCACGTGACCATCACACAGACTCGGGAGGCCGCGCGCACACCCGCTGACGCCCAGAGCGCGGCCTCCCGCCAGCCACCCGTCGAGGAGTTCCTCCTCACGCTGGCCGCACGGCTCTTCATCGCCGCGGCCATCGGCCTCGCCTGCGCACTCGCCTACCAGCGCGGCTGGGAACCCGGCATCAGCATCGCCGCGATGGGCCTGCTCTGGCACTTCATGGGAGGCGCGCGGTGAACCGTGCCCTACGGCTTGGCGGCGTCGTTGTCGTCCTCGCCCTGCCGGTCGTCCTCGTCCTCGCGCTCGCACTCGTCGCCCTCGCGGGCGCGGCCGAGGTCGCCGAGCACATCGACGAACCAGACCTGGGGGACGCATGAGCGACACGTTGTTCGACGTCGACCCGACGCAGGTCGGTACGCCCGAGCCGACCGAGAAGCTGTCCGCCGACCGGCGCCGCACGCTCCGCCAGGCCGACGCCCTCACCCGCAGGCGGCACCCGCTCGAGCTGGCGCTTGGCTTCCCGCTCGGCCTCCACCCGGCGGCGGCGGCCGACGACCGTACGGCGCCCGGCCTCCGCTGCGGCACCTGCGGCTTCCGCCAGGTGCTGACGCACAACGACGGCCGGTTCCCCAAGTGCCTGTTCGCCGTCACGGACAAGACCGCCCCACGTGTGACGCGCGGCGCGGGCACCGATGTACGCGCCTGGTGGCCCGCCTGCAGGGACTACCAGGCCGCCGAGGAGGCACCGACCTCATGACGACCATCCCTACGCCCGGCGCCACCACCGCCCACGCGCCGGGCACCCGCCCGCCCGCGGCACTCCCGGCCGCGGGCGGGCGCCCCCGCCGACGCCGCGCAGGGACCGCCACCACCAAGACGACGTGCGGGACGCTCGGCTGCAACCGCGTCCTCACCCCGCAAGACCGCCGCGGGCGGTGCAACGCCTGCTACAACCGGCGCCGCCGCATGGGCCTGTGCGGGTGGGTGACCGACACCGATGAGATCCGAGCACGCATCCAGCGGCTCCGCGACATGGGGTGGACGTGGCGGCAGATCGCGGAAGCCGCAGGCGTGAGCCCCAACGTGCCGATCTTCCTCGCGACCGGGCGAACCCAACGGCTGTGGCCCGAATCCGCTGAGGCACTGCTGTCCGTACCGCTCACACCGCCGCCGGACAACCGCCGTGGCATCGACTCCACCGGCTCCCGCCGCCGCGTCCAGGCCCTCGCCTGGATGGGCTGGCCCGCCGAGGAGGTCGCCCGCCGCGCCGGCACGACCAAGAGCACGCTGGCCACCGAGATCCTGCCGTCGCGGCAGATCTCGGTCGCGCTCGCCCGGCGGATCAACGCGGTGTACCGCGAGCTGTCTGCGCGGCCGGGGCCGTCGAAGAGCGCCGCGGTCAAGGCGCGGTCGCTCGGGCACGCGCCGCCGGCGGCGTGGGATGACGACCGGATCGACGATCCGCGTCACCGCCCTCGCGGCGTACGGCGCCCTGGCGATGACGCCCCGGACCCGGGTGCGTGATGTCGGGGTGGAGAGACGAAGCCGCGTGTCGCGGCATGGATCCCGAGCTGTTCTTCCCGGTCGGCGGCGTGGCCGCCTCGACGCGCAGGCTCTGCTCCCGTTGCCCTGTCCGGGAGGACTGCCTCATCGAGGCGGTGGCCGACGGCCTCGACGGGTTCTGGGGCGGCACCACCCCGAAGGAGCGGCGCGGCATGCGCCCGGCCGCCCGCCGCAGGCCGCCTCGCTTCCGGGCCCGCCGCGACCCCGCCGACCGCATCACCACGGAGACGACCATGGATGAAACCGACGAAACCAATGAAGCCACCGACGTCACCGCGGCGTTGCTCAACGGCCAAACGGTCAAGGCGGTCGCGCAGGAGCACGGCTGGCCGCGCCAGCGTGTCACCGCCCTGATCAACGGCAAGGCGGGCTGGACCCTCGACCCGCACAGCGACACGGTCATCGTCGGCATCCGCCACGACGACACCGCCGGCGAGACCGCGGTCGACCTGTCCGAGCACGACCAGGCCGACGACAGCGACGTCGACGACCTAGACCTGTCGGGCCTGGAGGAGCTCCTCCGGCGCGGCGAGAATTCCTCGTTGCCCACGACCCGGACCACGGCGGAGAAGGTCCGTGCCGCCGTCGACGACCTCCAGCGGCGGGTCAAGACCGAGGCGGTCGAGCAGCAGGTCCTCGATGAGATCGCCGCGCTGGAGAAACAGCTCGCTGCCCGGCGGGCGAAGCTGCAGGAGCTCCGCCCGGGCAAGACCACCGGACGGCGCCCCGCCGGCGACGGGCCGAACCCGAAGGACGTCCGTGCGTGGGCGGCCAGCCGTGGCATCAAGTGCCCGCCGCGGGGCCGCATCCCGCAGGAGGTCCGGGAGGCGTACGACCGCGACCACGCCGGCTCGGTGAACGCATGAGCCGCGAAAGCCCCGCCAGCGCGGTGGACCTGGAGCGTGAGCGTGTCCGGGACCCCGTCGCCCTCGTGCGTGAGCGTGACGCCCCGCCGGTCGCTGAGCGCCTCGCGGAACGGCTGAGACCTATCACCCCTGAGAGGGCCGCGCGGAACGCCGCGCAGCTCGCCACGGCGCTGCAACAGGCCACCCCCGTGTCCCCGGAAAGCAGGAGCTGAATGAGCGGTCGTCTCGTCGGCGAGGTCCACGCGTGGCTGCGCACACCGGCAGCCGAGGGCCTGAACGTCTCGCAGCGGATGGTGCTGTCCGCCATCGCCGAGCGAGCCAACGACCGTAACCGCGAAATGTGGAGCCACACGCTCGATGGATGCACGCAGTTTGAGTACCTGATGGAGGTGACGGGATTGAAGAAAAGCGCGTTGTCTGCCGCGCTGAATGGGCTCGCGGAAAGGGAATTGGAAACGCGGATCGTGGTCGGCTACACGAAGGCCAGTGCGCCGGTATTCGCGCATCGCGGGCGGGCGATGAAGTTCATTCTTCCGGTGCTTCCCGCGTCCGTCGCGCTGCCCCGCCCGTCCGACGACGACCCCTCCGGCCCTGTGGATAACCCTGGGGACGGTGCTGTGGAGAACGCTCCGGCCGAGGACGAAAGCCTCCGGGGAACCGGAACCTTCGACGACGGAAGCCTCCGGGGAACCGGACCCATTGGCCCGAAAGCCTCCGGCCAACCGGACCCTATGAGGGAGAAAGCCTCCGGGGAACCGGACCCCAATCCCTCTAAAGAGAATCCCTCTAAAGAACATCCCTCCCCTCCGATGGATCCCACCGACCCACCTGAAGAGGAAGACGCCACCCCGGCCGCCGCCCCGCCGACGACCCGGACGAGCGACCCCAACAGCTGGGACCCCACCTACCCCGAAGCGTCCGAATACCTGTCCGCCCTGCCGAATGACGGCCAGGAATACATGGACGCCGCCGGAAAAGAACTCGGCACGAACACCCCCGTCACCCTCCGCGTCGTCCACGCCGCACGCGCCGCATACCGAGCCCAGAAAGGAAACGCCGCATGAACGCCATCGGCTACTCCCACTGCCGGAAATGCGAAACCGCGCTCCGCAGCCGATTCCCCCGAAAACTCGGATACTGCGGCCCCTGCCGCGACGCCCTCACCGACACCGAGCTCCGCGCCGCCATGGCCGGCGCCGACCCCACGCCACCGGCCGCCACGGCGTCCGCCGCCGAACGGCCGGCGCCCGCCCCCGCACCGCAGCCGACCACCCCGGCCCTCCCCAGCGAGCCCGACGACGTCCCGCTCTGCCAGCCGCACGGCGGCGTCCTCGGCCGCTGCGCCCTCTGCCGCCGCGACGACGACCCCAAGCGCATCACGGACCGAGTCATCACCGAGATCCAGCGACTCCCCATGGACCAGCGCATCGCCGCCCAGCGCGCCACCGCCATACGCCGCTACCGCCCCGCCGCCCAGCTCACGATCGGAGCCTGACCATGCCCGGCACCGCACTCGAACTCCGCCACACCCCCGTCACCATCTGCGTCGCCGGCCCCACCCCCGAAGACCCCGACTTCGCCGACGCCTGCAACCGCTGCTGGACCGACTGGCCAAGCCTCATCGCCGAACTCGCCAGCTACCCCGACGCGCGTCCCCAGCCCATCGACTGGTCCGCCCACACCGGCCCGTACGCCGAGGAGCCCCCGTTCTGATGGCCACCACACAGACCGCGGACAAGCCCGAGTTCCGATGCGACCCGAGCGCCCTGCTCGACTGCGCCGAACGCCTCCGCCCCGACATCAACCGCCGAGACCTCGAAGGCGCCCTCATCAACGCCCGCGACACCGGCTGCCCCTGGCCCTGGACCTTCGTCATCACCGCACAAATCCTCGCCAGCGGCGAAACCGCCTACGACCTCCACAACGCCGTCCGCAACTGGCGGCTGACGCACACCGGAAGGCCCTCATGACGGACGGCCCCATGCGCCCGGACGGCCCCATGCGCCGTGACCCGGGCCGCTGGTGTGAGGAACACCAGCGGTACGAGTGCACCAAGCACGGGAAGGGCGGCGGGTCCTGCCACGGCTCCCGTATTGCGGGCACGCCGACCTGCCGCATGCATGCCGGCGTTTCCGGCAAGGTCGCCAAGACCCAAGGGGAGGCCATCACCGCCTGGTCCGCGCTGAGCGGGAAGCCGGTCGTGTCGAACACCGAGGCCGTGCTCGGCATGCTCCAGATGTCGTGGCTGCGGGTGCACCTGTACGCGGCGCTGTTGGAGCGGCAGGTCAACGAGGCTCAGGCGGAGGCCGCACGGGAGCCGGCCGTCCGCGCGGCCGTCGCCGAGGCGTACGACGAGGTGTTCGAGGAGCGGTCGCAGGGCGCCCCGCCGGTCGGGCCCGGCGTGGGTCTGATCGGGCAGCAGTTCTCGGGCGTGAAGGACATCGGGATCTTCGCGACGGGTGAGGCGATCCGCGGGCTCGCGCAGCTGGAGGCTCAGGAACGCGACCGGTGCGTCCGGTACGCCAAGACGGCGCACGACATGGGCATCGCCGAGCAGCAGGTTCAGCTCGCCGAGCAGCAGGCCATGCTGCTGGCCGGGGTCGTCAGCCGGGTCGCGGATGGACTCCTGGCGGCCGTGCTCGGCCTGCTGAACGGCGGCGCGGAGGACGTCGGCCGGGCGGCTGACGGCGTACGGCAGGCGTGGCCGGCGTGGATCCAGGAGATCGTGCCGCGGGAGTTGCGCGCGGTGGCCGGCCGGAGTGATGCCGCGTGAGCGACTTGATGACGCCCACCGAGGCCGCGTGGGTCCGCGAGAACGTCTGGACGCCCGCCTACCGCGACGTCCACGACGCCTACACCCCGGGCTACTTCCATCTTTGCGCCTGCCAGCGCGGTATCTGCGGCGCGTGCGACGGCACCAGCGACAAGGGCCGGCCTCGGCATGATCGGTGCCTGTCCCGGCAGCACGGTCGGCCCCTGGTGCACCCGCTCGCGTACCTCACCGATGGCCGCTGCATGGTCTCCGGCCCGGCGCTGTGGCCCGCTGACGGGCCGTCGTGCCGGTACATCTGCCCGTGCCCGTGTGCCAAGACCGGGCCTGCTCCGGAGCCGCCGTCCCGGCTTGTGCCTGCCAGGGATGTGGCGGAGCGGTCCGCCCCTGCACCGCGGCGCGTGCCTGTTCCTGCGCGTGGCGATGACGTGCTGTTCGACGTGACGGTGAGCACCTGATGCCGATCGCCGTGCACCGAACGTTCCGCCGCCCGGGCGACCTCCGCCGCACGCGGGTCCGGTACCTGCACGTCCTCGCCGAGGACGGGCCGCACGCTCGCGAGCAGGCGCTGTGTCGCCAGCCGATGACCGACACCCGCGCCTCGTACGCGACGGTCCTGGACCCGATGCCGGCCGTCCCGCCGAACGGCCTGGCCTGGTGCCCGCCGTGCACCGGCCTCCTCGCCTACGAGCTCGGTGCTCTGCGGGACATCGCCGCCACGTTCGCGCCGACCCCGTCGGCCACGACCCCCGGAAGGGAAATGCCGATGAAGGCGCTCACCGTGAAACAGCCGTGGGCGTGGGCGATCATGAACGGCAAGCCGATCGAGAACCGCGGCTGGACCACCCGCCACCGCGGCGAACTCGCGATCCACGCCGGGAAGGCCTGGGCCCTCGACGGCGAGGACAGCCCACTCGTTCGGGCCGCGTGGCTGGCCGCCGGCCACGCGCTGACCGACCTGAACCGGCGCAACCCGCTGTTCCACCTCGGCCAGGTCGTCGCCGTCGCCGACCTGACCGGCATCTGCACCACCCGTGACGCCCGCACGGACTGCGGCTGCGGGCGATGGGCGTTCCCGGGCGCGTGCCACTGGCAGCTCGCGGACCTCCAGGCGCTGCCCGAACCGGTGCCGCACCGAGGCGCCCAGAGCCTATGGCCGCTGCACCCCGAGATCGCGGGTGCCGTGCGCGCGCAGCTGGCCACCCAGGCCGGGCCCGATCAGCGCAACGCCGGAAGGCCCGCCCGGGGCGACCGGCCATCCCTGAACCCCGAACCGGAGATCCCGTGACACTCGCCCAGCTCTGGCCGTCGCTCATCGTGCTCACCGTCGGCCTCGTCCTCGTCGGCGCCGCGGTCCTCATGCACTACCTGGTCGACGAGGACAGCGACCTCGGCTGCCTCCCGATCGTCCTCGCGGGCATCGGCGTGATCCTGATCTACAAGGGCGGCGATGCCCTCACCACGGTGGCCGGCCGATGACCGGCCGCCGTGCGAAGTGGACCCGCGCCCCGCTGCCCATGCCGATGCCCGGCATGACCTGCTGGCAGCGCGAGGCCAGCGACGGGCACCTGTCCGTCGTCGTCGGCCGCGACCCCGCCGTCGACCTGCTGTGGCACCTGTCCATCAGCCACCGCCTCAACCTCCCGGGCAACCCGCCCGGCCGGTACCCGACCTGGGACGAGGTCACCGATGCCCGCTACCGGTTCGTGCCCGACCAGGTGACCATGGCGATGTTCCTCCCGCCCCGCGCCGAGTACGTCAACGTGCACCCCACCGTCTTCCACCTGTGGCAGGTGGGCGAATGACCGGCAGCATCTGGTGGCACCCAGGATCGAGCGACGGCAGCCCCGTCCCCGACCATCCGCCCGTCTACCTCGGCCCGGCCGCCGGCGAGACGCTCCGTTTCCCAACCGACGAGACGGCCGACCGCCTGGTCCTCCCCGCCACGCCTGAGCACCTCACGGTCACCTTCACCGCGGACACCACCTCGTACGAGGACGGCCTCCAGCGCCTGCTCCTGGCCCTCGCCGTGCGGTTCACCGCGATTTGCCCCGGCTGCCGGCGCGAGACCCACTGGCTCGACTACGACCTCGAAGCCGAGTCCTGCCGGGCCTGCCTGGAGATCATCCCGCGCCTGCAACGCATCGTCGCCGGCGCGCATGTCGACTGGGCACCCGTACGCCTCGAGCTGCACTGGAGGCCGACCCGATGACCGACCGGACCGAGCCCCGGCCGTTCGCCGAGCTGACCGACTCCGGTTTGCTCTGGCTGATCAACCGCGTCGTCTTCCACCCCCGCGGGCTCGCCCTCGCCATCCACGTCGACGGCAACGGGACCGCGACCGCCTGGAGCCTCCAAGGCGACGGCACCGAACCGTGGTCCTTCCCTCCCGAGCGGGAACGGGAGCATTTCCAGCACGCCGAGCAGACGCTTCGCGACGCCGCCGACCGAGGCGGTGAGTAGGTGATGACTGACATCTGCCGCCCCCAGCACGCTGTCGACCTGCCCGACGCCGGCCGCGGCACCTGCTGCATGGGCGCCGCGGTGTACGGGCCGGACCGCTGCACCTGCTGGGAGCCGGTATATGACCTGGACCAGCAGCCGCTTCGGCCCGGCCTGCCGCTCCCGCCCGACCCACTCGCGATGTGCGGGGACTGCGCATACCGGCCGAAGTCCCCGGAGCGCCAGGGCGAGGCCGGATACGCCGGTGACGAGGACCTCCTCGAAGACCTCGTCACCTCCGGCACCCCGTTCTACTGCCACGCCGGCGTCCGCCGCGCGGTGACCCTGCGGCACCCGGCTGGTGTCGAGATCGCCGCGCACCCCGGCGCGTACGACCCGCCGGTCCTCGACAGCGTCCCGTACAAGGCCGACGGCACCCCCGCCACCCTGTGCGGCGGCTGGCTCCTCCTGCGAGCGAAGGCAGCGACCTCATGAGCCGCGACCACGCGCCCAGCATGTGCCTGCTGCACGGCGCCTTCCACACCATGGCGCCCGACTGCTGGCGCCTCGCCGCCGACTGGTACTTCCGCCACGCCGACCTCGACGACGACACCGGCCGCGCCATCTACCAGGCCGCCGTCGAGGCCCACATGCTCGACCAGCTCCGGCACGACCGGACCCTGCCCGAAAGCGAGAACCCCACCACCGTGGACCCGACCACCTGCCCGACACCGGGCTGCACCTTCCCCAAGAAGGCCAGCCAGTACCTGTGCCCCGGCTGCTGGTACACCCTCCAGCCGGCCGCCCGCCGCGCCCTGTCCCGCCGTGACGACCTCGCCGTCCGGCGCCTGGCCGAGCTGCGCGAGCAGCTCCGCCAGGACACCGCGCTTCGCCAGGTCGTGATCACACCGTGAGGTTTCACGGACGCCTGGCGCGGTGGCTCGGCATCCCGGCGTGGGAGGAGACCCCGGCGCGCGTCGAGCTACCGACTGCCGGCCGCGCCACGTCGCCCAACGAGTGCGACCGGCCCACCTCGCCCGTCATGAGTCGGCCTGCGGCTCCTCCGCGCCCCGAGGTGGAACCCGAGGCGGCCCCGAAACCGCCGGAACAGCTTCCGCACGCCGCCGTTTCTCCCGCACCGGCAGACGGCCCGCGGCCCGGCAAACTCGCCGCGCTCACCCCCGTCCTCGGCCGCCGCAAGGCCGGTCAAGCTCTCTGGGCTGCCCACCTGCTCACCGAGGACGAGCGGCGGCAGGCCGAAGAGATCCTGCGGAGGTTCCGCTGATGGCCATCTGCCAGCCCTGCGCGAACGCCGCCGACACCGACCAACGCATCGCCGCCGAACACGGCACGCCGACGCTCGGCCACGACCGGGCGATCTGCCGCGACCACGGCCGCACACCCAACGGCTGCGGCTGCGCCCACCGGCCCGCCGGAACCGCGACGCCACAACCCGCCCCGATCGCCAACACGGAAGGACACACCCGATGAACGGCTACATCAGCGCGCTCCACGACCTCACCGAAGTTCGCCTGGACGATCTGCCCGGCCTCGACCTGACCCCGATCCTGGCCCGCGTCCTGCCCACCCCCATCCCCACTCCCACGCCCGCCGAGCCCACTACCGCCGTCGTCGTGGGCGGATTCAACTCCTACATCTGACCAGGAGAAACATGACGATCCGGATCTACGGCGCCAGCGACGACGCCATCGAACTCCGCGGCGACATCGTCGAGGAGCTGTACACCTACGAGACCGGCCCCGTCGTCTGGCGCGGCGAACTGCGCGCGCCCGACGGCGACACGATGCGCGTGCACGCGCTGTTCGACGGCTGCTGGGCCATCGCCGTCGGCCAGGTCGACGAGGACACGTCGCTCCTGGCCTGGCCGGTCACCATCGCACCGGCCCCGGACGAGCGCCGCTCGGTCATGGCCGAGATCCACGCACCCCGCCGGCACCGAGCTGGTCAACGTCTGGCCGACCAAGGGCGGCGACGATGACTGATCTCAACCCGGCCGACTACGTGCGCAACCTCGACCTGCTCGTCGGCGCGACCACCGCGTTGACCATGGTCGCCGACGAGATCGACATCCCCGGGATGCGGAGCGTCTGCGAGCAGATGCAGGCCCTCGCGCCCGTCCTCGAACCGACCGCCTACCAGCGCGGCGGCATGACCGCCCTGCGCGAGCAGGCCGCGTTCCTCGCCGCGCTGGAGGCGTTCGTCACCGAGGTTCGCAAGCTCGACCGCCCGGCCACGCGCCGTACCGCCATGTCCGACCACGAAGGAGACCGACCTTGACCGACCAGGCCGCCGACGAGTCCGTATTCGCCGAGTGGGCGATCCTCGAGCTCCTCGGCCATCGCCGCCTCGCCGGCCGCGTCACCGAGGCCCAGATCGCCGGCGCGAGCTTCCTCCGCATCGACGTGCCGAGCGAGCCGCCCGCGACGCAGTTCTACGCGCCCGGGGCGGTGTACGCGATCACCCCGACCACCGAGGAGATCGCCCGCGCCGTCGCCCGCCGCTACGCACCGGCGCCCGTCCAGCGATACGAGCTCGGCCCGCTGGTGCCCGCCGATCGCGAGGCCGACGCTCCGTGGAACGGCGGAGGCCCACTCTGATGGCCGAGCGACTCACCCCGAACCCCTACAGCCCGTATGCCGACGCCGACCCGGCTACGCGGCACCTGCTGCCGTCCCTGCTCGGTGCGAGGCCGAAGCCGGGCGGGCTGTGCCCAGCCGCCTGCGGCGGCCTGGCGGTCGTCCCCGAAGGCACCCTCGGCGACATCACCGACCTGATCAACGAGGGCCGTACGGCCGAGCTGCCGCCAGGCTTCTGCCTCACCTGCCTGGCGGTAGCCACTGGCCGCGAACCGGAGCCGCCCGGCACGCCCGGTGTCTGCCGTGAATGCGGTGAGCGCAGCTCGCACGGAGACCTGTGCGCTCTGTGCCGCCAAGACCTGCACGACGCGTGGTGGCCGACCCGCGAGCAGGAGGCCGACCGTGGCTGAGGACCCGCGTGGCATGGCCAGCATCAACAACGGCCAGCCCATCGTGTTCGCCGAGCCCGAGCCGACCGCGCCTGGGACCACCACCACGCCGAGCGCCCGCGAGACGCTGATCGCCGCGCTGCTCGACGCCTGGAAGCTGCCCCAGGCCACACGCTCGCGCATCACTCGCGAAGCCGCCGGCCGCGACGTCGACGCGATCCTCGCCGCGCTCGCCGCCGACCAGGGCGACCTGTGCGAGCGGATGGCTGAGGCACTCAAGCGGTTCTTCGACGACCCGCCAACCGATGACGGGCCGGAAGAGTCCCTCCGCGCCGCCGGTCGCGCCGTGCTGGCCGTCCGCGATGAGCGCGTCGCGCACCTCACCGCCCGCCTCACCCAGGCTGAGGCCCGTTGGGAGCTGGAGCGGCAACGCGCGAACGCGGCTGAGCGGAAGTGCGAGATGGCCGAGCAGGCAGCCCAGCGCTGGCACGACGAGTACGGGCGCATCCTGGCCGAGCGGGACGACCTCCGCGCGCACCTGACCGGCGTCGCCATCCATGCCCATCGGCTCAAGGCCCACACCGCTGGCGGCACCTCCGCCCGGGCGGTCCTCGTCGACCTGCTCGCCGCCATGGGCGCCCTCCACGCCCCCGACGCCGGACGTCCGATCTGCAAGTGCCCGCCCGGTTGTGGGTGCGGTCACACGAGTTCCCTGGAGAGCCCCGAAGGAGGGAGCCGGCCGTGACCACTGAGCCTGCCCCGTACGACAGCACCGCGGACACGCTCAAGCACGCCCAGCGCGTCGGCGAGCTCATGGCGCCCCTGATCGCCGAGCTGGTCAACCGCTCAGTCCGCCACGACCGCAGCAAGACCGAGCCGCCCGAGCTCGAGGTGTTCAACGAGTTCACCCCGAAGCTCCGTGACTCGACGTACGGCTGCGAGGAGTACCACGGGCACCTCGCCGCGATGCAGGCCGGCCTGGAACACCACTACGCCAACAACCGCCACCACCCCGAGCACCACGCGCGCGGCATCTCCGGCATGACGCTGGTCGACCTGATCGAGATGCTCGCCGACTGGCGCGCCGCGAGCGAGCGGCACGCGGACGGCAGCCTCACCAAGTCCCTCACGATCCAGCGGAAGCGCTTCGGGATCGACGACCAGCTCAACGAGATCCTCTGGAACACCGCCCGCGAGTATCGGTGGCTCGATCACCAGCCCTGCGGCTCGGTCCACGAGGCGCCCGACGGCACGGTCATGACCTGCACCGTGCCGCTCGACACCCCGGAAGGCCACGACGGCGACCACTGCGACGGCCAGCACGAGCCGTATACGTGGCCGCGAGAGACCGCCGGGGAGGCACGCCGTGGTTCGTAGGCTTCCCCAGCTCCGTCAGGCCGTGGCCGACGCGATCACCCACCACCCCGCCAACCGCACCGGCACACCCGAGCAGCGCCACCCCGTCTCGCTGATGCTGGCCGACACCGTGCTCCGCGTCGTCCGCCCGTGCACCTGCGACGGCGACCCGATCGAGTGCACCCACGAGACCGCACGCGCACAGGCCGAAGCCCGCCTCGAACGCGTACGACACCGCCACCGCGGCCCCCGCACCGACCGGCACGGCTCCGGCTGCATCGGCTGCGGCCTCATCTGGCCCTGCCCCACCTACCTCGACGTGACGGAGGCCGACCGTGGCTGAACAACACAGCGGCGTACCCCGCCTCAGCTGGAAGGGAGAAGCCCAAGACCGCTACCAGGCCACCGACACCGCCGGCGTGCTGTGGAGCATCGACCGCCACCCAACCCCGCGGGGCCGCCAAGGCAAGAACGAGGACTGGTCCGAACTGTGGTGGTTGCACCGCGGCGACGCCGACCAGCTCAACCCCGAAGTCCACGACAGCTGCCCGGTCGTCACAAGCCGGAGCATCACCGCGCTGCACCGACACCCGTCGATCCTGCGCTACGCCGACGTTCTCGCCGCCGGGTGGTGGTTCGAATGCTGGCGGATACCGAATGGCCAGCCGGACTCCGAGCGCGTCATGCGCCGCGGTGACGACCGGGCCCCGCTGTCCGCGCTCCTCGGCGAACCGGTCATGGTGCACCCGCAGCTCCTCCTCAACGCCGAGCTGGAGCGGAACGACCTTCAGCGGCGCGCGTACGCCGCCGAGGCAGCCGTCGAGCGGGTGCGGCGTCTGTGCGAGCTGACCATTGCCGCGTCTTGTCGCGTGCAGGCCATCGAGCAGGCTCGGGACACCCTTGCCGTCCTGGACGGTGGCGCGTGAGCGGCCGCGGCTACAACCACGTCGCCAACGGTGTCGTGGTCGCGCAGCACGAGTTCAACCGCCACCTCCGCGACCACATCGGCCGCCGAGAAGGCACCCCCAAGAAGAAGCACCGCCAGTCCAAGCGCCGCAGGAGGAACCGTGTCTGATCCGAAGGCCATCCCCGTCGACGCCAACCTGCGACCGCTGCTCGCCGCCGCCCTTCAACGCAGCGGCGGCAGCCTCACGCTCACCCACCTCGAACTCGGCGAAGCGGCAATCGCGTCGTACCGCGCCGGCATCACGGTCGAGCACACCGACGACGGCGCGATCTTCCGCCTCGTCGAGAAGCCCGAGGCCAGCCGTGGCTGAGGGCATCGTCCACATCGCCGGCCCCGACATCACGGTCGGCGCCCAGCTCCGGCAGCGCTGCGCCTGGTGCGGTGCCGTGCTCCTCGACTACGACCTCACCCGGATCGCCGTGCCGGAGGGCGATGACCCGCGCCCGGGCACCTGGCCGGTCGGCGCGCTGGTCGAGGTCGCCGGCAACGCCTCCTGGGAGCGGGACCACGTCGACGGCGACCCGCTGCCGGCCAACGCGTGCGGACAGATCGACCACGAAGTCACCGGCGCCGACGTCCAGCAGCTGGTCGGGGACCTACGCAAGCGGATGGCCGAGCTGATGATGGAGGAGCACAACCGCACCGCGATCGTCTGCGAGCACACCCAGATCCGCAGCTTCGGTGCGCTCGCCGACGCGGCCCTCCTCGCGGTCGAGGAGGATCCCATCCTGGAGATCCGCCCGTACTACCCGACGCAGCACGCGTATGAGGCAGCCTGTCGCGCGCTCGCCAACCACCGGGAGCGCGCCGACCGGTACCGAGCCCTGGCCACGGAAATCCTCAGCCACATCACCCAGCATGGCCACCCCGGCGAGGCATGCGTCCGTACCGGTTGGCTGCGCGAGGAGACGGTCGCCGTCTGGCGGGCCGCCCTGACCGAGGACCTCCCACCGGCCGGTGCGGGCCCGCTACCGGTCAGCCGGGCCGACCTCCGCGACCACATCGCCGCCCGCGTCCGCGACACCGTACGGCTCCGCCTCGGCCCCCGCGCCATCGAGCAGGCCGCGACCGGACCGATCACGCTGTCCGGCACCGACGCCGACCAGATCGCCGACGCGACCGCGGCCGCCGTCCACGACTTCATCACCCCGGTGTTCACCGCCCAGCACCAGGCGCTCGAAGCGGCACGCGCTGACGCGGCCGGCCTCCGAAATCGCGTCCAAGCGCTCGAGGAGAGCGGAGCCGAGCTCCTGCACCGTGCCGAACAGGCCGAGGCCGACCACCCGCGAGACGGCCAGTGACGGCCCGGGCCACCACCGGCTACCACCTCGGCGTGGACCAGCGCGCCCGACGCGGCGACCCGCTACGCCCCGTCGAGCTCGACATCCTCCGCCAGCTCGCCGACGGCGCACACGACCCCGAGATCGCCCACGCCCTCGACATCTCGACCCGCACGTACCGCCGGTACGTCACCGCGATGCAGCACAAACTCGGCGCCCGCACCCGCGCGCACGCCGTCGCCATCGGCATGCGCGACCACCACATCGACCCCCACGAAGGACACCCACGATGACCGACCAAACCACCGACACGCCCAGCGCCGTCTACGACGTCTCGGATCAGAGCTGGCCGCCCAGCGGTTCCTTCCTCAGCGCCTTCTGCACCTGGCTCGCGACCCATGGCATCGACCCGAACGCGACGACCCGTGTCGAGCTCATCGCGCCCGCCGAAGCGGAGGTCGGGGGGCCACTCATCCGCGTCTACCAGATCGACCGGACGACCGGCGTCGCGCGCGAGCCGTTCAACTTCCTGACCAAGACCCCGCCGCCGAGCCCCGAGGACTACGCGTGACCGACACTCCGTACGCCGCCGACGCATGTCCGGGGCCGTGCAATCGCCGGTACCGCAAGACCGTCGACGCCTACCTGGCCGCGCAGGTCGTCCACGGCCAGGCCCTCGCGGACTACGAGGAGGCCCGTCCCGTCCTGGAGGCGGCCTTCAAGGTGGCCATGGCCGCGTACGAGGAGGCGTACGGCTGGTGGAAACATCACGCCGACGCCGGGGTGCTGGTCGTACGGGAGCCGATCAGCCCCACCTTCCCGCCCCCGCCCGCCCCGCCGGCGGAACCCACCGAGGACGACCTCGCGTACCGGAAGGGAGACCCGGTCTGGTGCTCACGCGACGCAGGCCTGATCCGCGGCGCGCTGACCGCCCTCGACGACCTCGCGTCCCTACTCGGCTCCTGGGCCGACGGGCACCGCGGCTCCACCGCGAGCCAGAAGTACGGCACGACCGGCAACCGCGCGAACCCCGGCTCACCGTCGCCGATCGGGGACACCCTCGACGACCTGTACAGCCAGCTCGTCAAATGCGAGGACGATTGGCGCGAGTACCGCGGCTACCGGCGCCGGCCGCAGCGCGCCCGAGACTCCCGCGCCCGCCGGCTCACGCTCGCCTTCCTCATCGACGAGCTGCGGGACATCCTCAACCACCCCGGCAGCGTCCAGTTCGGCCGCGCGGTCCTGTGGTGGGAGCGCACCCTGCAGGAGATGACCAAGACCGACCCCGTGATACAACGGCGCCCGGCCCGCTGCCCGAACGACCGGTGTCGGCAGCGCGCACTATGGACGCGCGCGGACGGGATGATCGAATGCCGGGCCTGCGGCCGACTCATGCACGAGCACGAATACCAGGAGCTCGTTGACGCGGACGACGGCGGCACCGACATCCAGGAGGCGAGTAGACCGTGAGACGCCGCATCGCCGCGCAGCTGCGCACGTTCGCCGACACCCTCAGCGACCCGGCCGAGGTCGAGTCCGCCGCCCTGTTGAGCGTCAAAGCGCAGTGCGCGATCGCCCGGATGCTCTACGGCCGCGCGGAGCGCGTACGCCACCAGCTCGACCGGCGCAGCCCCGAGCACCTGCTCGACATGCCCGAGCCTGAGCGCGGCGTGACGTGGATCCGCGCCGTCTCCACGTCAGCGAGTACTTGCGCGGCCTGGCCCGCGCGACATCCCCCTCTCAGAAGCGCTGCACGAGCTGCCGGCCCGGCACGCGACCTGCCGATACCGTTATGGTGAAGAAGCTGAGGTTCCACGCGACGAGGGCTCGTGTGTCGAGATCACCCGGGCCAGCCTGGAGGCAGCGCTCAGCCCGCCCGAGCCCGGCCTGCGGTTGACGCCGCCATGGGACGAGACCGCCGCCGAGTTCCGCTACCGCCAGCGAGCGGCGCTCGGCGGTGAGCTGGTCGACCCACGATCCTGGCAACTGCGCGGGACAGCGGGCGTGCCCGAACTGTGATCCCAACCATCCACTCAGCGTCGCCGTACGCGAGTTCGGCAGGACGCCGCTTCTTAGATCATGATTTCCGTAGCACCTGCGTCATTGCCGTAACGAGTTGTTGACGGACTTCGGATTTCTGGCGGGTCGCGGGTGAGACGTGATTCGTCCACGCGTTGAAGGCTAGTTCGCCAAGGAGGTCTTCCAAGTACTCTTGATCTTCGTCCCACAGCCAGCCGGGTAGCTTGTAGTTTGCGTACTCCTTGGAGCCCGTGGCGATCGCCGGAACTGTCGTGATGCCAACCGCGTACAGGACCGTCGCGCATACGAGACATACGGGATTGCTCAGACTGACGAACTCGCCTGTTGAAAGGTCCAGTTCTGCTTCTTCGGCCTGGTTCAGGCAGTCGATTTCGCCGTGATAACCGGATGTTGAAGTCCCGTCGAACTCGTTTTCTTCTTCAAAGCTCATGCGGCAGGTGGTTTTCCGGCCGGCCTTCATCGTCTGATTCCCAGAAGTAACGAGCTCCGGGATTTGCTTAATGTAGGTCGCCCACAAACCCGCGATGACCGGCACGGCCTTTTCTGCAGGCACTGACGGCGAGTCGCCCCATGCCTTGGTTGAGGATCCTCCGCATGACATGGTTGCGCTCCCGTCCTAAACCATTTGACCGTGCGGACGGAATGTACCTCTGGTATAGATCTAAGTAAATAGTCGTTGTGGTGTGCGAGATATGGGTCATCGCTTCGGGTTGTCCGAAATCCTGTCCGCTGATCTCCGTGTCGTCCTCTGCTCAGGAGGGGCGACGTGGCTGCGGACCTCCGTCCCCGGCAGAGCCTCGCGTTCGGTGCACACCTGACCGGTCCGGAATCGATCCTCATCACGCCATGACGACCACACTGCGACAGCGCGCCCGCCGCCGCCCCGGGCGGACGGGATGACGGAGTGCCGGGCGTGCGGCCGGCTCATGCACGAGCACGAGTACCAGGACCTCGTCGAGGCCGACGACGGCGGCACGCAACTCGAGGAGGCGACCCGGCCGTGAGCGACAGGACAAAAAATGCGAAGGCGTCCCGACGGGCTCGGACCTAGCATCACGACGGTGCAGCAGATCAGCAAGCGCCTCATGTCCTGGGCCTCGATCATCGAACCGAACACCCTCGCCCAGGCCGAAACGACCGCCAGCATGCCGTTCATCCACCCGCACCTGGCGCTCATGCCCGACGCGCACCTCGGCAAGGGCGCGACCGTCGGATCCGTCATCCCGACCCTCGGCGCGATCATCCCCGCCGCCGTCGGCGTCGACATCGGCTGCGGCATGATCGCCGTCCGCACCCAGTTCACCGCGCGCGACGTCACCGGCCGGGACAAGGCGGCGCTCCGCCAGGCGATCGAGAACGCCGTCCCGCTCTCGGCCGGGAAGTACAACACCGACCTCACCGCCACCGCGCGGCCGCGCATCGCCGACCTCGAACACCCGCGCTGGGACGTCACACCCGACCAGTACGCCGGGAACTGGCGGCTGCAGCTCGGCACCCTCGGCTCGGGCAACCACTTCATCGAGGTCAGCCTCGACGAACTCGACCGCGTCTGGCTGTTCCTGCACTCCGGGTCCCGCGGCGTCGGCAACAAGATCGCCCAGCACCACATCAAGGTCGCCCAGGCCCAGTGCGAACGCCGGTGGATCAGCCTGCCCGACCGGGACCTGGCCTACCTCGTCGAGGGCGAGCCGGAGTTCTGGGCCTACATCCGTGACCTGCGCTGGGCGCAGCACTTCGCGCTCCTCAACCGCGAGGAGATGATGGACCGCGTCATCGCCTGCACCTCCGCATGGTTCGGCGCCGCCGTCGAGGAGGCCGAGCGGATCAACTGCCACCACAACTTCACCCAGCAGGAACACCACTTCGGCAAGGACGTGTGGCTGTCCCGCAAGGGCGCGATCGAAGCGACCGCGGGCAAGGCCGGCCTCATCCCCGGCTCGATGGGCACCGCCTCCTACGTCGTCGTCGGCAAGGGCAACCGGCTGGCGCTGAACTCCTCACCGCACGGCGCCGGCCGGAACTACTCCCGCTCCGCCGCCCGCAAGACCTTTACCCACGAGGATCTCCGCGAGGCGATGGGTGACATCGAGTACCGCGACACCGCGGCGTTCATCGACGAGATCCCGGCCGCGTACAAGCCGATCGACCAGGTCATGGCCGACGCCGCGGACCTGGTCGAGGTGCGGCACACGCTCCGGCAGATCATCAACGTCAAGGGCGACTGATGGAGCACGCCATCGAGGGCAGCGTTCACGCGCCCCAGCCCACTGACGACGCCGCGGTCCTCGCCGCGTACCGGAAGGTGACCGGCTGGGCCGATGAGGACGTCCTGCACTACGCGTCCTGCGGCGCCTGCGATCCAGACGGCGGGGACGGCACGTACTACTGCCCGGACAGCCCGCTCATGAAGCGTGCGCGTACGCACGCGCGCACGGTGCGCCTGTCGCCCGAGCCCGAAGAGCGGACGCTTCCCGCCGCGCTCCGCCGCGAGGCCGAGCGGATCGCCGCCAGGGTGAAGGCTCTCGCACCGCTGCGCCATGGCGCCCTACTGAACTCAGCGACGCCCGAGGCCCTCGCCCGCTTCCGGGAGGCCATGCCCGCTGTGCCCGCCCGGCCCGAGATCCGATACGCGTCCGGCGGCGTGATCCCCCGGCCGTTCAAGAACAGTGGCCTGGTCGACGGCATCGTCCACGGAACGGCGGGCGGCCCGTACTGCGGTGTCTGCGGCACGCCCGCCGAACGCGATTCCGTGGACCCCACCGACTGGGCGGGCAACGAGTCCACGCTGTACGGCCGCTGGACCTGCCCGAACGGCTGCGACCCGCACGACGCAGGACAGCCGCGGTGAACGCGCGAGGGCGCTGGTGGCTGGTGGGGTTCCGCCAAGGTGCGCGGGTCGTCGAGGCCGAGCTGCCGCCGGGGTACACGCCGCCATCCACGTCGATGGACCCGGCCGCGACCGTCACGCCCTGGCCCTGCCCTGACGCGCCCAAGGAGCCCTGCGCGCGGCTCACGCGCGTCGGCCGCTGCCGCTACGAGATCACCGTGGTGCCGAACCCGCGATCCTCGGATCTAAGCCTTTACCCACCCTGGTGGCTCCAGATCATCGATCTGGCTGTAGGGGGCTCTAAGAGCTTCGCCCGTCAGCCACATTGCGTCGGTCCATGCCTGTTCAACCGCTCTGGATTTTTCAATCAGAAAGTTTGTATCTAGCACCAGACCGAGATCAAGTCCCATCGCTTCGTAAACTAAACGGCAGTACCAAATGGCCGCTTTTGCCGCGTCGATCGCACGGGTCCGGTTCGCCAGCTTCATCGCGCGGCCGATCTTCCCGTGGGCCTCGGTCGCTAGCTCCATCGGGTCCCCGATCAGACCGACGCGAATTCGTGCGACTAGCGAGCTGACCTCCTCAAGGGCGTCTTGTAGCGCCAATAATGTGTCCTGCTCTAGGTTAAGGTGTTTGCGCAGGGATTCTTCGCGGCGCGCTTCCCGCTCACGCTTGGACGTTCCGCGGTGTGTCACAACTTGAGCCCAGATAGCCGAGAATCCAGTGAGCGCGCCGCCAGCCGCAGCTGCGCCACCGGTCGCTAAGACGTTTGCCCACTGTGTCATAGCTTCACCATGCCCGAGTGACGCGGTTGCTGCTCTCGTGTTTGGGGAGCTTAGGCATTTGGAGCTACTTCCGCGGCCGACCGCCCCCGGCGCCGCGGCCTGGCCGCATCTCAGTCGGTACTCGTGCGAGGTCCGCGCGCCGATAGTGCGGCACGCCAAGTACGTCCACGTACTCGGGCAGGCGGTCGGCGCGCCGGTCTGCGCGGATCGTCGCGTACGCCACGTCGAGGACGTCGGCGGTCTCCTGGTCGTCGAGCAGGTCGTCCGGGTGCTCGCCGGTCGGCAACTTAGGCAACGGCTCGTCGGCCGCGTACGCCCGCACCTGAGCCTCGTCGTACAGCAGCTTCCGGCGGCCGGGGTTCACCGGTGCGGGAAACTCCGGATCGGCCGCGACGGCGGTGTTGCGGAACGTCTTGTAGCTGATGCCGAGCAGCTGCGCGGCGCCGGCCGCGTCGACGACCGGCCGGCCTCGGGGGATCACTGTCGTTCTCCGGCGGGCATTTCGTCGACCAGGACGCTGACGTACGGGCGGGCGACGTCGGGGCTGTAGGTGAGCCAGGCGACCGCGCGGCCGGTCCCGGCGTTGACGATCTCGAATCTGTGGGTGCGCGCCTCGGCGTCGGGGTCCGCGGCGGCCTGGTCATGCAGGCGCCGGCACTCGGCGTCGAGCAGGTGCAGCGCCCCGCCGTGGTCGGCGGCCTGGGCGACCAGTCGGCGGGCGGGTACTTCCAGCACCGTGTACATGGTGTCTCCTTTCGTTGCGTGGTGTTCACTGTGGCCGGGTGAGCCTGGGGCGGGTAAGTCCCTCGCGCGGTTCTGTGGATAACTCGGGGGGCAGGCCGTGTGGCCTGCCCCCTCTCGTCACTCGTAGCGTCGTTTCGCCCGCTGTTCTCCCCGGAACGCGGCCAGGGTGAGTTGCGGGCCACCCCATGCCTCGGCGGCGCTCTCGCACGCGGCGCGCCATCCGGCGTCCTGGGACTCCCACGCCGTCCGGTCGTCACAGACGATCGTGAGGTGCCCGAGCCGGATCACGAGCTGGCCGCAGCCGCTCGGGCTGATCTCGGGCGCCTTCCCGGCGATGGTCGGATGCGGCTGCCTGCCGCTGATCTTCACTACGCCCAGGATCCGCTGCGGGACCCGGCTCACGTATTGCCGGACCGCGCGGCGGTCGCCGGTGAAGACGTTGAGGGCGATGACGCCCGCCTCCACCCAGGCCCCGTAGACGCCCGAGAGCGCCTTGCGGTCGGTGACGTTGATGACCGCTCCGGGCATCATCACCTCGAGTTCGCCGTTGGCGATCCGCCAGGTCACCTCGTGGGGTCCAAGGAGCCGGACCGTGAGGTGGGTCTCGTGCGTGGCGGTGCGTCGTTCTCCCATGGTGCGTCCTCTCTGGAGTTGTCAATCTGCGGTGTCGGGGTCTGGGGTCTCACTCCCTCGCCCAACACAAGTAACTATACCACAGTTCTGCCCCTTAGTGGTGCGCGAAATTTCTTTGATTCAATCCGCCTGACTCGTCGCGCACGGGACAGAACTGTGGTAATGTTTGTGGTGTCGGAAGGGGAGTGAGACCCCCGCCCGGCAGGCAGATTGACAACTCCAGAGAGGAGAAACGGTGGACGACCACCAGCGGCGGCACGCTCTGTGTGTCATCCGAATGATCAAGGCCTACGGCCTGATCGCCAAGATGCTCATGGGGCTGCCGCTCCGCATCCAGCTCCCCGAGGTCGGGGACAGCATCTACGCCGACGAGATCCGGAAGGGTCTGGTCCGCGCCTACGCGTTGCTCAAGGACATCCCCATGGATGCCGACATCGCGTGGCAGCTCGGACTGATGATCATCGACTGGGTCACCGCCTGCGAATGGCTGTTCGCCGACGACGAGGACGCCGAGCCCTGGCTACTCGACGCAGTCGAGATCCAGATAGGCCGAATCGTCGCGGGAGCGGACGTGGTCAACGAACGACTCGCACGGGACATCGATCCCGAGTGAGTCGCCGCCGCCCCGAGCAGCCAGCTCGGGGCGGCACCCCGCCCCTCCTCCGGAGTTGTCGGTCTGCCAGAAACAAAGGGACCGGCGGGATACAGGCTCGAAAGCCTGGTGAGACACCCGCCGGTCCCGTGCAGATTGACCCTCACAGAGAGCCACCTCGATAGTACCTACCTCCTCCTCGGCCGGCCTGTTCCATCGGAGGAGGTCGACGGTCTCCCGCCGCCTGGGCGCGCGCCGAGGCCGGCCGGGGGTGTGGCACGTACACCGCGCATGATCAGTCCTTCGCCTTGGGCGGCCGCCCGGTGCGCCTCCGCTCCCACCGCCCGCCGAACGCCTCGACGCTCGCGCGCGTGTAGACCTTCCCGCGCGCCAGCTCGGCCACGTGCGGGGGGAAGTCCGGGTGCGTGCGGGCCAGCTCCTCGAAACGCTGCCGGGAGATGGGTGGGTCAAACAGCTTGGAGCCCTCGGTCGAGCCGACCAGGTCGAGCCGGGCCGGGCGCTCGACCTCGGCTCGGTAGTCCTCCTCGCTGAGCACCCGGACGCCGACGAGCTCGGCCTTGCCGAGCACGGCCCGCGCGGCGTCGGTGACGGCCTTGAACGCGGCGTCGGTGGCCTGCCGCACCGTGGAGGCGTCGACGGCCAGGGCGACCGTTAGGCGGCCGGTCTGCTCGTCGGCGGTGATGACCGGGAAACCGGGCAGGGTGGTGGTGAGTTCTTCGATCGCCGTGTCGCCTGGCTTGCCGGTCAGGGTGACCTCGGCGTGCCATGAGGCCATGATGGTGGTGTCCTTCCTTGCTCCCGTCGGAGTGGATGGATGGGGAGGGGCCGCGCCCGTACGCGGCCCCTCCGGCTACTTCCCGGTGGGCGGGAAGTCCAGCCCGGCGCCCTTGAGAGCGCCGATCAGGGAAAGCCACTCGCGTCCCGTCTCCGGGGTGCGCTTGGCGGTCACCGTGATCAGGCCCTTGCGGAACACCCAGACGCCGCGCGGCGTCTGCCGCACCGACCAGCCCTGGCGGGCGGCCGCTGCGATGAGCTGGT
Organism: Actinoallomurus sp. CA-142502; assembly: GCF_050936355.1. NCBI lineage: Bacteria > Bacillati > Actinomycetota > Actinomycetes > Streptosporangiales > Thermomonosporaceae > Actinoallomurus > Actinoallomurus sp. CA-142502. The sequence continues at coordinate 58,383 of NZ_JBNJMY010000002.1, read as the reverse complement.
CCATCCGGTCTGCCATGTAATTCTCACCTCCTTCCCTTGCTCCCGTCAAGGACTAATCTAGCCTAAGTCCTGTCACTACGCAAGGACTTATCTCTCGTACTCCACCTCCTCTATCGGCCTTATATCCTTGCGTAACGACTGGACTTAGGCTATTGTTGTTCATGTCGGCAAGGGGAGTGAGACCCCCGACCCGGCACCGCAGATTGACAACTCCAGAGAGGAGAAAGGCATGGCAGACGAACTGCCAGACCCGGAGGAGCGGATGGAACAGCTCCTGAAGGCGCTCTCGTCGGCGTACGCGCTCGCGAGCAAGCACCTCCAGGAACTCCCCCTCCCGATCGGGCTCCCCCCGATGGAGGAAGACGCCTGGGACCTCGTGACGGCTATCACCGCCATGGACCGCGCCCGGACCGTCCTCCTCAACGAGGAGCCGATCGACCCAATGCCGCGAGACTTCCTCCGCCGCTTGCTGACGGAGTGGCTCGTCGCCTGGGACCTCTGGGCCTTCACCAAGATCGCCGGGCCAGCGCCCTGGCGGCTTGAGGGGATCGAGCTGGCAGTCCGGAGAATCATCCAGATCTCCGGACTGCTCGATCTCGACATCGATCTCGACGCCGAGGACGACGAGTCCTCGGAGGAGTGATCACCGGCCGTCCCCGGCAGCCAGCCGGGGACGGCCCCTCTCCTCTCGGAGTGGTCGACCTGCGGAAGCACAAACCGAGGCCGGCGAGGACACCGCCCAAAGGTGGGCGCAGGCCTCGCCGGCCTCGAGCATTTGGCCGGCCGCCGAAGGCCGGGCAGCGGTCACAAGCGCCGTACGACCCGCAGGTGCCGGGCGTAGTACCCGTCACCGTTCAGGACGGCCGCGCCGCCCGCGTCACCGAACGTCGGCCCGTTCGCGCGCATCCGCGACGACACGTACCGAGGGTGCCCCTCCTCGTCCCGGCCGAGGTAGAACCCCATGTGCGAGATCCGCGTCCGGGAGTGCAGCGCGAAGAACACCAGATCTCCCGGCTCGAGCTCGTCGAGGTCCGTGAGCTGCTCGGGCCGGCTGTCCGCGATGACCACACCTGGCGCCCCGGCCGCCATCGACCGCGAGAACCGGCCGAGACCGTCCGCGTGCGAGCCGGTGTCGGCGTACAGCTTGATGCCCATGTCGTGGCCGTAGACGAGCCGCACGAACCCGGAGCAGTCCACGTCCCGGTGCAGGCGCGGATCAGGCTGGAGGCCGCCCCAGGCGACACCGAGGTAGTCGTTCCAGTCCGCGCCACGCACCCGGTGCTCCTCATCCTCGGCGTACGGACCGAACCCGGCGTCGGCCGGCCCGCCGGTGACGTATCGCATCGCGTCGGCGAGCAGGTCCGGGGAGATGTCGGTGACCTCCCGGGCGAACCAGGCCCGGAACGCCGCGGTGTTCTGCTGCCCGAACCGCCACGCCGTGGGGGCGAACCGCACCCACGCGCCGGTGCGGACCGGCGCGGCCGCCTGCGGGTCGGTGAACGTCCGCGACTTCGGCCGGAACACGACCGTCCGCGCGCCCTCGGTGAGCGTCGCGACCAGGTGGTCACGCTCGTCGTACACGCTCGTACGGTCCGGGTGCCGGGAGCGGATGTAGCGGTATCCCGGCAGCAGCGGCCGCGCCGAGTGCCCCACCCGGTGACGCTCCTTCGCGTCCACCACCGTGCGGGACAGCAGGGGCATGAGCGCGATGACGGCGGCGGCCGCGACGGCGACCAGGGCGATGATCGGCTTCCTCATGACAGAGCGACCCCCACGGTGAGCATGACGCACGTGGCCGCGGCGACCGAGACCAACGACACGAGCGTGGGCAGGAACCGTTGCTTGTCCATCTGGTAGGCGATCAGACCGGGCACGACCAGGCCGAGCGTGTTGTGCGGGAAGAACGCCGGGAACCGCCCGCGCAGGGTGAGGAACAGCGCCACCTCGATCAGGACCGCGACCAGCACGGTCGCGGCGAACAGCCGCTTGCCGTACAGGATCGCGTGCCGGCGCAGCACCTTCATCAGCGCGTACGTCGTCACCGTGGCGGCGACGCCGACGAGGACCGTCTTCGGCCACTCCACGACCGTCAGGGCGAGCCAGCCGGGCACGATCAGCCCGCCCGGGGACAGGTTGGTGACCAGGTAGCAGATCAGCGCGCCGAGCAGCCCGATCGCCAGGATCACCGCGGACAGAGCCGGGCCGACATCGATGCCGACCGCAGGGATGAGGTTCATTTCGGAGGGTCTCCTAGTTCACGTCACCCATGCCGAGGGCGGAGAGCAAGTGCTCGCCCCGGCCGTGGATGTTGCCGATCATGAGCAGGGTCGTGGCCGGCCGCAGGCGCGCGCCGATGCGCTCGAGCAGCGCCGGGCCGGTGTGCTCCTCGCCGCCCAGGTCGACGACGCGGGGCCGGTACGAGGGGGAGATCGCGCGGAGCGCCGAGCGGGTCGGGGAGCCGATCAGGTACACCTGCGACGGGTCGATCGCCGCGACGATCTCGCCCATCTGAGCGTTGCGTTCCATCCGGTCGGGCCGGCAGTTGATGACGACCTGCACGTCCCGGCCGGCCAGGTTCAGCCGGTCGATGTTCATCAAGGTGCTCTGCGGGTCGTTCGCCGCGAACAGGTTCACCGCCTGCAGCTCGGCGGCGCCGACCTGGCGCCGTTCGACCCGCAGCACACCAGGGTCCGGCGGCGCCGCGTACATCCCGGCGAGCGCCTCGCGGCGGGACACACCGAGGTAGCGGGCGACCGCGAGCGCGAGCACGACGTTGTCCTTGAAGGTGATCCAGTCGAACCCGCGCATTTCCGCGTCGGTAACGTTCTCGGGGTTGACCCGGATCAGCGTGCAGTTCCGCCGCATCGCCTCAAGGGCCAGGACGCTGAAGTGCTCGCGTTCGGTGGTGAAGCACACCCCGCCCCAGGGCATCGAGCGCGACAGCGACCGGGCGATGTCCTCCAGGCCGGGGCCCATCTCCTCGACGTGGTCCAGGCGGACGTTCGTGATGATCCCGATCGTGGACCTGATGAGCCTGTTCTGGTTCAGCTCCTGAAGGTCGGGCTGCACGGCCATGCACTCGGCGACCAGGAAGGTGGCGGCCAGCTCGGCCGCCCGCCGTACGACGCCGAGCTGCTCGATGACGTTCACCACCCCGAACCGGCGGGGAATCGGCATCTCGGCCGCGTCGGGCGCGATGAACCGGGCCGCGGACCCGGTCGTCTTCGCGACGACCGTACGGCCGGGGCCGCGCAGCGCGCCGGCGGTCAGCCGGGTCACGCTCGACTTGCCCCGGATGCCGTTCACCAGGATGCGGACGGGGATCCGCTCGAGGTTGCGCGTGTGACGGCGCTGCTCGGAGACCAGCCAGGCGACCAGCACCGTGAAGCCGCCGGCGAGCAACAGGTAAAAGATCCAGACGATGGACATGCGCATGTAGCTCCTTGCCCCCAGTCGGGAGCTGCTTGGGGAAAGTGCGTGAGGGACTTGCGGGAGGGGGCCGAGCCTGCCCGTCCCTCGCGAAGGGCAGGCCCGGAAGCAGACGTCGGGGTCCGGCCCGTGGCTACCGCCTGGGGCTGGACCGCGACCTCATCCCGGAGTCGAACGGCCAGCCGCGACGATGGCGCGGCAGTCCGGGCACGTCAGGTGCTTGACATGAGCCTTCGACCGCGCCTCGCGGAGCGACAGGTCGATGTCGGTCGCCGGCGCGTCGCACAAGGTGACCGCAGGTGAGGACGGGCCCACCGGCCGGCGGCCGGATCCGTACCGGACGTTCCGTTGGGAAGGCATCCGCGGGTTCGGCTGGCGGGCGTGAGCGAGCTTGGCGATCCAGTCGGAGACGTACCAACCGACCGTGCCGTCGTCCCACCGCACGGCCACGTACGTCACGGCCTTGTGGGTGATGGAGTATGCGGTCCGCCCCGCCGCCGCCCTCCCCGGCGCGCCGGCCCCGTCGTCCTCGACGACCGCGCCGAACAGCTCCCGAGTGGCGTGGCGAACCCGGACGCCGACCGGAAGGCGCCGCCGGAGATCACCGAGAAGGTCGGCCCACGTCGCGTCCGGATCCAGACCGCCGAGGATCTCGGCCAGGAGTGGGCCGGCCTCCATACGGGTCATCGGACCGAGCCTGGCGGGCTTGCCGTCGCGGTCCGTGTACCGGATGACGATCGACGGTGTGAGGTCGGTCATTGGGGGTCCTTCCTGCCTGGAAAGGGCTGGTCAGGCGGCGGGGATGGGAGTCACTCCGCGCGGGTGACGGTCTGGATGCAGCCGTATGTCCGCTTGAGCACCTCGGCCCCGGAGAACCAGGAGTGCTCGGCGTTGCCCGTGGTGAGGCACACGCCGCGCAGCGAGAACCCCTCCTCGGAGTCGCCGGCGAGGATCACGCCGCGCCACGTCGTGCGCTCGCCGGGCTTGGCCGAGCGCGTGACGAGCACTTCGTCGCCGGGGCCGAACTTCGTCACGACGGTCTCCTTCCGTTCCGGGTTGGCTCAGGCAGCGAGGGCGTAGGCGGTGGGCGCCGTGGCCGGGCGTAGGTCGTAGGTGGCGCGTACGGCGGCCGCCGCGATCCGGTGGTGGCAGACGTGCTTGCCGCGCAGCCCGGCCGCGCAGTTGCAAGCCTCGGGCGCGGTCAGGTAGCGGGCGCCGCGACTGCCTGCCGTGCGGAACACGCGGCCGCTGCGGAGGGGGACGATGCCGCCGGCCTCGATCAGCTCCTCGGCCTTCGCGACCAGGTGTGGGACGTGGGCGAACTGGGCGAGCGCGACGTCCCGGGCGGCCTTGCGGACCTTGGCCCAGCAGGTGGGGCCGTAGCCGCGGGCGATGCTCTGAGCGGAGGTGAGGGTGCGGCCGCAGCCCGGGCGGAGGCAACGGCGGGGCTTGGGAGCCTGCGCGGGTTCGGGCTCGATGTCGGTGACGTGGACGACGTAGCGCACGCCCTCGTAGCCGTGGAGGTTCCAGCAGTGGATGCAGGTGTAGGGGTGGTCGGGCGCGAGCCAGGTGGGGATGGAGAGCTGGCCCTCACCCGCGGTGTAGGTGAACCGGTGGCCGCAGTTGAGGGTGACGGTCTGGGTGGCCCGCGTCGTCATCATGTATAAAGAGTATGCCTACTGATTATCCAAAGTCAACTCACTATGCATAGAGACTAGGCATATCGCGTATGCGATACTCGGGTCATGGCCGATCCATCCCACGCCGACGGCGACCGCCCCGCCCTCAAGACCGATGAGGAACGCATCGCGCGGATCGCCGAGCTCCGGGACCGCATCGACCGCGACCGGGCCGAGATCTTCGAGCTGATCCCCCAGTGCTTCCCCGAGAAGCGCGGCGAGCCGCAGGTGCGCGGTCGCCTGAACGAGGTCGTCGAGGCCTCCGGCTGGACCCGCGCGTACGTCGCCAACATCCGCGATGGGAAGGTCTCCGGGCCATGAGCGAGCCGACCGCTGACGGCATGCTGCATCTCCTCAGGGCAAACCCGACGTTGCTGCCCGAAGCCCCGGCCAGCTACACGGGCCAGGACATGGAGCGTCGGCGGCTCGACGAGGTGCACCCCTGCCTGAGGTGCGGCGAGCGTGCGGCGCTGGCGTACGTCGCCGACACCGAGATCGGCCCGCGCTGGCTCGACTTGTGCCCTGCGTGCGCCCACTGGCTCAGGACGACCGCGTCCTGAGTCCGCCGAGCGTCGCGTCCGCCAGATGAACGGAAATGTTGGTGGCTGCGTTTCACCACACGCTGATTCTGACCTTCGGCGGCAGGTCCACCCACGTAGACACTTCCCACGTGTCGCCAGCGTCGTCGCTGCATTCGCACACGAGCCGTATGCGGCTTGAACGTGAGTCGGCGAGCAGAACCCGCCACGTCGCCAACTCATCCCGTTTCAACGGGTTGATCGTGAACGCGGTGGCGCGCGCGGCTGGGCCCGGCACACCGTACTGGTTGCCCGCGAACTCGACTCCGTCGCCCTCAACGATCGTCACGGTGACCTTGGCCAGTGGCCCGCCCTGAGCGAGCCGCAGGTCCAGCCGATGCCAGCCACTATTGCTGACGAGTTTGACGCGGCCCTCGAAGGCCGGCTCACGTTCCGCGTGGTGACGCTTCCGTTCGATGGATGTCGCGGCCTCTTCGGCCCGTGTCTGCCGCCAGGTGAACCACGCGGCCAGACCGGCAACGAGGAGAGAAACGATCGAGATGACGAGCGCTGCAACAGCCATAGCGAAACCTTTCCACAGGGCGGCATTTCCGGCCTGGAGCTTGGCTCACGCGGGCCAGGGCGACCAGGCACAATGATCATGTGCGCCTGGATCCGAACGACCCACTGTCGGAGGTCTTCACGATCGACGAGGCCGCCGCGCTCCCGAACGTGAACAAGGCGCCAGCGACGCTGCGCTGGTGGATCCACAAGGGCTACCTAAAACCGCTCCGCATCCCCGGCAGCCGGCGCGTCTGGGTCACCGAACAGGCCGTGCTCGACGCCGAGCGCGAGACCTGGGAGCGGAACACGCGATCAGCCTGACTTGACGGAGCGTGACCCTGTCCAACATCATCTTTCCAAGATCGGTGAGCTGTCGCCGAGAATGACCCCGCCAGCGTGCGGGGTCTTCGCATTTCACAGGCCGGTGAAGTCCCGCCAGATCACCACGACCTGCCGCCAGTGGCCGCCTTTCTTCTCCACCGAGCACAGGAAGTCGTGGCGCTGCTGGCCGAGCTGGACCGTGCCGTCAACCGACGCCCGGGTCCGGACAGCGCCGATCTCGACGCTCTCGGCGACGAACCGCGGCCGCCCTGCCAGGTGATCCGCCTTCGCTTTCGCGGCCACGTACTTCTCGCACGCGGCCCGCACCTGCTCCCGCGGTGTCCGGTGGTCTGCGCACCCGGCGAGCAGCACTGCCAACGCGCACACGGCCGCCGTACGGCCGGCCCTCGATCTGGTCATGACCGTGAGGATCGCCGATGCCTGACCGTACGGAGCGGCACTGGCCGATCAGGGCCACGCCGTGAACCTGCCGGGAGCCGCAGGCGTCGCCCTGGACCCGTTCGAGCTCGCGGCCCGCCGGTTCGAGCCGCCGAAACCGAACCCGTACCTCGGCCGTCCGGTCGACTGGGCTCGAGAACGCCAAGGCCTGCACCTGTGGTCCAAGCAGCGCGAGATCGCCGAATCGGTCGTCGCGAACAAACGCACCGCGGTCAAGTCCTGCCACGACGCCGGAAAGTCGTTCCTAGCTGCGACGATTGCGCAGTACTGGATCGACGTACACCCGCCCGGCGAGGCCTTCGTCGTCTCGACCGCCCCGACCTACCCGCAGGTCCACGCGATCCTGTGGGAAGAGATCCGCGCCGGCGCCAAACGCGCGACGGCCCGTGACGAGCCACTGCCCGGCCGAATCCTCCAATCCGATGAGTGGAAGCTCGATGACGGCACGCTCGTCGGCTGGGGCCGCAAACCGGCTGACCGCGATGAGCACGGCTTCCAAGGCATCCACCGCCGGTTCGTCCTCGTCATCATCGACGAGGCGTGCGGCGTACCCGAGCAGATCTGGACCGCCGTCGAGGCGATCACGACCAACGCCGACTGCCGCATCTTGGTGATCGGCAACCCGGACGACCCGAACACCGAGTTCGGCAAGGTCTGCAAGCCCGGCTCCGGCTGGAACGTCATCCGGATCAGCGCGTTCGATACCCCGAACTTCACCGGCGAGGCCGTTCCTGAAGCGCTCCGGCCGCTCCTCCTCGCGCCCGAGTGGGAGGAGGACAAGCGCCGCCGCTGGGGCGAGAAGTCCCCCCGCTACATCGCGAAGGTCCTCGGCGACTTCCCCGAGATCGGCGACGACACCCTCATCTCGCCGCGCTGGATCGAAGCCGCCCAGGCCCGTGCCCTCGACCCCGGCCCGCACAGCGTGCTCAGCGTCGACGTCGCCCGGTTCGGCTCGGACCGTACGATCCTCGCGCTCGCCCGCGGGCCTGTCGTGCGGATCGTCGGCGACCACGCCAAGCTGCGGACCACCGAGACCACCGGCCACGTCATCGCGACGAAACGCGAGCACGACGTCGACGAGCTCCGCGTCGACGGTGTGGGCGTCGGCGCCGGTGTCGTCGACGAGCTCCTCGGAGTGGGCCACGACGTCGTCGACATGCAGTCCGGTGCGGCCGCGATCAACAGCGAGAAGTTCGCGAACGCCCGCGCCGAATGGTGGTGGGGGCTCCGCCAGCGGTTCGAGGCCGGCGACATCGACATCGCCGCGGACGACGACGAGCTCGCCGCGCAGCTTGGGACGGTGAAGTTCAAGTACACCGCGCGCGGCCAGGTGCTGATCGAGTCCAAAGACGACATGCGTAAACGCGGCCTGCCGTCTCCAGACCGGGCGGACGCGGTGATGCTCGCCAAGGCGCACGTCGTCGTACCGCCGACCGACGACGTCGTCGAGGGCCAGGACCTGGATGAGGACCTGGACGCGTATGAGATCAGCCCCATTTAGCGAACCTGCACCACGCCGACCGGGAGGGGGCACGCATGGGCGTCACCTCCCTGCTCCAGGAGACCTGGTACCGGGCGACCGGCCGCCGCGAGATCGCTGAGGCGCTGCACGCCGAGCGGCAGATGGTCTCCCACCTGCAAGAGTCGATCGCCGACCTTGAGAACCGGATGCGGGAGCCGGGCTGGCAGCAGATGGCCGCCCGGTCGCAGCAGGAGTTCTCCCGGCAGGGCCTGATCGACATCGCGGTGGCGTGCAGGCTCATGTCGATCAAGAACCCGCTGATCAAACGAGGCCTGTCGCTCCGGCAGGGGTACGTGCACGGGCAGGGCGTCGAGATCGGCGTGAAGACCTCCCGCAGCGACCGGCGCCGCGCCGCCCGCTCCGGCCAGGACGTCAACGCCGTCGTGCAGGCCTGCATCGACGACCCCGGCAACCAGGACGTCCTGTTCGGCCAGACCGCCCGGGACCGCAACGAGGCGTCGCTCGGCACCGACGGCAACGTGTTCTTCGCGTGCTTCACGAACCCGCGGACCGGCGCGGTGCAGATCCGCACCATCCCGTTCGACGAGGTCGCCGAGATCATCACCGACCCCGACGACGCCGCGAAACGGCAGTTCTACCTGCGCCGCTGGACCGAGAGGCGCTTCGACCTCGCCTCGGGGACGCTGACGCAGACGCAGCGCGAGGCGTACTACCCGGCGATGGGATATCGGCCGGTGACCCGGCCGCGTCAGATCGGCAGCCGGGAGGTCCGCTGGGACGCGCCGGTCGTGCACGTCAAGGTGAACAGTCCCGAGGGCTGGCAGTGGGGCATCCCCGATGCGTACGCCGCGATCGACTGGGCCAACGCGTACAGGGAGTTCCTCACCGACTGGGCCACGTTGGTCCGCGCCCTGTCCCGCTTCGCCTGGCGGCTCACGTCCAAAGGGTCCCGGCAGGCGCAGGCCCGCCGCGCCCTGTCGGCCGCGCCGTCCGCCGACCCCGTCACGGGCGAACGGCGGCACGCCGGCGCGACCGCGTCGCTGCCGGCCGACATGGCGCTGGAGGCCATCCCGAAGACCGGCGCGACGATCGACAGCGAGTCCGGCCGGCCGCTCGCGACGATGGTCGCCGCGGCGCTGGACCTGCCCATCACGATGCTGCTCGGCGACCCGGGCGTCACCGGCGCGCGCGCCACCGCCGAGACGCTGGACGAGCCCACCAAGCTGGCCATGCAGGGCCGCCGCGGCCTGTGGACCGAGGTCCTGCGCACGATCCTCGGCTACGTCATCGACCAGGCCGCCAAGGCACCCGACGGGCTGCTGAAGGGCACCGTACGGCGCGACGGCGACCGCGAGTGGGTCGAGCTGGCCGGCGACGCGTCCCGCACCGTCACCGTCGACTGGCCGAAGCTCGAAGACACGGACCCGGCGATGCTCGTCGACGCGATCGTCAAGGCCGACAGCCTCGGCTACATCCCGCCCCTGGAGGTCCTGCGGCTCCTGCTCGTCGCGCTCCACGTCGACGACGTCGACGAGATCCTCGACATGGTCACCGACGACGACGGCCAGTTCCTGCCGCCCAACGCCACCGCCGCCCAGGCCGCGGTCGACGCGTTCCGGCGCGGCGAGGACCCGGCCGCGGTCGTCGGCGACGCCGGGGCGACCGGCATCGAGCAGCAGCCGCCCGAGGCCGCCGCGTGAGGCCGCTGACATCACGGAGCATCAGTGGCGATCCGTCGTGACACCCTCGCCTTGGCCCGGGAACTACGCCGCGCCGTCCTGGACGTCGCCGACGAGCAGACCCGCCGCCTCGTCCAGGCATGGGCCCGGGCCTGGGACACCATCGTGGACGAACTCACCGCCGCCCTCGACGAACTCGTCCGCCTCGCCGGAGACGACCGGCCGACCCGCGCGCAGCTCGCCCGCGCCGCCCGCCTGCACCGCGCGCTCGTCCTCGCGCAGACTCAGCTCGAACAGCTCGCTCTCCAGGGCGGCGCGGACCTCCGCGAGGCCGTCGCCGGCGTGGTGAGCCGTACGGCCACCGACACCGCGAAGATCATCGCCTCCCAGCTCCCGGCCGCCGCCGGCGATAAGGCGACCCTCGCCACGTCCCTGGACCGCGCGCAGGCCGCGACCCTGCACGCGATCGTCGTCCGCACCAGCGAGCAGATCACCTCGCTCCTGCGACCGCTGTCCGCGGACGCGACCGAGGCGATGAAGCGGGAGCTGGTGCGCGGCGTCGCGGTCGGCGACAACCCGCGCGAGACCGCCCGCCGGATCCTGCAGCGGCTGGAAGGCGCGTTCAACGGCGGCCTGCAGCGCGCCCTGGTGATCGCCCGCACCGAGATCCTCGACGCGCACCGCGCGGCCGCCACCGCCCAGCAGGCCGCGAACAGCAAGCTGCTGGCCGGCTGGATCTGGCACGCCGAGCTGACGAGACGGACCTGCCCATCGTGCTGGGCCAAGAACGGCACGCTCCACCCGCTCGACGAGCCGGGGCCGCTGGACCATCAGCAGGGCCGCTGCTCCCGGATGCCGAAGACCAAGTCGTGGACGGACCTCGGGTTCGACATCCCCGAGCCGCCCGACCTGCTGCCCGACGCCCGCCAGGTCTTCGCCGCGCTGCCCCGCGCCGACCAGGTCCACATCATGGGCGCCGCACGCCTCGACGCCCTCCAGCGCGGCCAGATCGCCTGGGCTGACCTGCCTCAGCGGCGGACGACGGCCGGATGGCGGGACTCCTGGGCACCCGCGCCGCTCCGAGACCTGCTGCAGAACAGACCCGCTGAAAGGGAGTGACCGCATGGCCACCAGCAAGGACGACAAGGCCACGTCGCCGAAGGCCCGGCCGCCGGCGCGCAAGGCCGACGAGGACGCGAAGACCGAGGCGACGTTCGCAGGGGAGGGCCTGGCGCTCGCCGGCGACGTCCGCGCGTTCGCCGAGGACCTGCGGGGCCAACTCGCCGACCTGTCCGACCGTACGGCCAAGACCCTCCACGAGGGCGACCCGCAGGACGGCGACGAGCAGGTCAGCGCCGGAATCCACCGCATCACCACCGCCGTGCGCACTCTGGCCGACCAGGTCGACGCGCTCGTCGCCGCGGCCGCGCAGCTCGAGCGCGACGCCGTCCGCTGAGGAGACCCTGATGCCGGAACTGACCGAGCTCACCGAGGCGCCGGGCAGCCTCACAGACGTCCAGCAGACGCAGCCGAAGGGCGGCCGGTTCCGTGCGCTGCTGATCGCGCCCGGATGGGGCAGCAGCGGCTACTACAGCGAGGCCGTCCTCCAGTCCGACGGGCCAAAGGCCTGGCCCGCCGGCACCCAGATGTACCTGGACCACCCGACGATCGAGGAGCGGATCGAGCGGCCCGAGCGGTCGGTCCGCGACCTCGCCAGCCGGATCGTCACCGACCCGGTCTGGGAGCCCGGCCGCGGTCTGGTCGCCGAGGTCCAGGTCTACCCACAGTGGCAGGACCTGCTGAACGAAGAGTTCGCCAAGGGCATCGGCCTGTCGATCCGGGCACACGGCCGTACCGAGTACGGCGAAGCCGAAGGCCGGCAGGGACCGATCGTCGAGTCGATCGAGGAAGGACTCTCGGTCGACTGGGTGACCCGGGCGGGCGCGGGCGGCCGTGTCCTCGAGCTGATCGAGTCCGCGCGCGCCGCCGGTGACGAGCTGGTCGAGGCCGTCTCCGACAAGCCGTGGAGCGACTTCTCCGCGGCGGACTACACGATCGAGCAGTGGCGGGCCGCGTGCCTGATCAAGCCCGACGAGGCCTCCGACAACAAGAGCGACTACTCCCTGCCGGTGAAGGAGCCGGGTGGTGCGCTCAACCGGAACGCGGTGCACGCCGCGGCCGGCGCGCACGGCGTGGGCGCGGTGAAGGGCGTCTCGGCCGAGAAGAAGACGGCCGCCGCGAAGGCACTGGTCGGGCTGTACAAGAACCAGCTCAAGGAGGACCCGCCCGCAGGCCTGCTGAAGGCAGCCGGAATGGCCCAGGAGGAGGCGGCTGCGACCGGTGCGGCGAGCCTCGTCGAGGGGCGGAACGTCGGGGCGTGGCTGGAGTCCCGCATCCACGCGGAATTCACCGACCTGGCCGACGACATGTACGGCGGCGGGCGCGTCACCCGGGATGAGCGGATCGCGCTGTCGTCGGCGATCGGAGATGCCCTCGACGCGTTCACGAAGTCGGTGACCGCCGCGGCTCCGCAGTTGTACCAGCGGGACCTGTGGGACGGCCCGCCCGAGGACACCGCCGATGTCAGCGAGTCGCGCCGGACGCTCCGCGAGGCCCACGGCATGACCGCCGGGGACCTGTCCACCGCGCTGTCCCGGGCGGTCAAGGAGACCTACGGCGCCAAGGACACCTACACCTGGGTCCGCGACAACACCGACGACTGGGTGGTCTTCAGCATCGAGGACCCGACCGACTGCGTCCTCTACCAGCAGCCCTACACGGTCGAGGAGAAGACCCAGGCCGTCATGCTCACTGGCGACGCCGTCGAGGTCACCCAGCGCACCACCTACGTCCCCACCGGCCAAGAACCCACCGGCCAAACGGCCGGCGGCGACGGCCTCACCGAAAACGCGCCGGGCATCCAGCCCGACCCCACCAAGGAAGAACAGGAGGGCACGATGCCCGAACTGACCGAGGCCGAGGCGCGCGCGCTGACCGAGGGCCGCGACACGGCACTCGCCGAGCGCGACCAGGCCCGCGCCGACCTCGCCGAAGCGAACACCGCGCTCGCCGAGGCCCGCCGCGAGACCGCCCGGCTCCGCGCGACCGACGCCGCCCGGCCGATCGCGACCAAGATCCTCGACGAGTCCGACCTGCCCGCCGTCTCCCGCACCCGCGCCCTCAACGAGGCCATGCGCGCGGTGCCGCTGACGGACAAGGACACCCTCGACGAGGACGCCTTCAAGAGCGTCGTGGAGGAGGCGGTCAAGGCCGAGCAGGCGTTCCTCGCCGGCCTGGAGGAAGCGTCCGGCGCCGGGCGCGTCCGCGGGCACGGCTCGAACGGCGCGGCCGGCTGGAGCGGCCGGAGCGACGAGCGCTCGCTCGAGGAGGCCAACGCCGCCCGCAAGGAACTGGTCGAGACGTACAAGCGCCGCGGCATGTCGGACGAGGCCGCCGAGCGCGCCGCCGCCGGCCGGTACTGACCGGCCGTCCCGGACCGAATCCCAGGAAGGGAAATCTGAACGATGGCGACGAACATCACCCACGAGGACGGCGACTGCCTCGACCTCGTCTGCACCGACCCGGCCGTCCCGGCCTCCGGTGACCCCGTGCGAGTCGGGCAGCTCCCCGGTGTCGCGCAGACCAAGGAGCGCGCCGACGGCACGACGAGCGTCAAGCTCAACGGCACGGCGACCTTCTCCGTGAAGGGCGTCGACGGCTCCGGGAACGCCGCCGTCGCGGTCGGCGACCTTCTCTACTACGTCGACGCGGACACCCCGAAGCTCTCCAAGAAGGCCACGGGGGTCCGTTTCGGCTACGCGCTCGGCGCCGTCACGTCCGGCGCCACTGCCTCCATCGAAGTCAAGATCGGGTACTAGGAGACCGCCCACCATGACGACCAGCACCCTGTTCGAGTCGGCGGTCGAGCGTCTCGACCACGAGGCCGACCCGATCTACCAGGCCTTCGGCGGCGACCGCCGCGTCCGCCGCAGCGACAACCCGAAGTACCTGCAGATGCTCGGCGAGGCCGAGCGGTTCATGGACGAGATCCTGTTTGGGACTCGTCCGCTCGCCCACTTCGCCGAGGCCATGTCCACCTCGGACTTCCCCCAGCTCTTCGGGGACTCGCTGGACCGCCAGCTCTACGGCGCGTACATGGCGACCACCCCGACCTGGCGGAACTACGCCCGCGCGGCCACCGTCAACGACTTCCGCAAGGTCAAGCGGTTCGCGACGAGCGGCATCCGCGGGCAGCTGCAGAAGGTCGGCGAGCTGAGCGAGTACCCGGAGCGGGCGCAGACCGAGACCGAGTACGAGTACGCCGTCTCCAAGTACGGCGCCACGTTCGCCGCCTCCTGGGAGGCGATGATCAACGACGATTTGGATATGTTCCGGCGGCTCCCGCAGGACCTAGCCGACTCCGTCGTCGACAGCGAGGAGGCGTTCGTCACCGGCCTGTTCTGCGACACCTCCGGCCCGAACGCCAGTTTCTTCACCTCGGGCAACGGCAACCTCATCTCGGGGAACCCGCCGCTGTCCCGGACCGCTCTGCAGGGCGCGATCACCACGCTGATGAAGCGGAAGGACGAGCGCGGCAACCCGATCGTCGTCACCGCGGTCGAGCTCGTCGTCGGCCCCGGTCTCGCGCTGACCGCGCAGGAGATCATCGACACGACCGAGTACCGCGTCCAGGACGGCTCCAACCTGCGGATCATTACCGGCAACGGCCTGGCCGCGAACCTGCGGCTGAACATCAACTACTGGATCCCGGCGGTCGCCACCAGCGCGAACGCCGACACGTCCTGGTGGGTGTTCGCGAGCACCTCCAGCGCACGCCCGGCGATGGAGTTCGGCCGGCTCCGCGGCTACGAGGCCCCGGCGCTGTTCGAGAAGATCCCCGACGCCCGCCGCATCGGGGGCGGCGCCGAGGACATGGTCGACTTCGCCACGGACGGCAACGCCAAGAAGGTCCGGCACGTCTACGGCGGAACCACCGTCGACCCGAAGATGAGCGTCGGGTCGAACGGCTCCGGCTCCTGACCGATGGGAGCTCCGGACCCTGTGACGAGGGACCAGGAGTTCCTCGCCGCGATCCACGACCAGCTCGGTGAGACCAACCGGCTGCTCCGGCAGCTCCGGCAGCTCCTCGAGCGTACGCCGTCCCCGCCCCCGAGCACGGGCGAGGACGGCACGGTCGAGCTCACCGAGCCCAAGCCCCCCGCCCCCTCGGCCAAGGCCCAGACCGCGGACGCGGGGAGCGGGGCCAAGCGCAAGCCGGCCGGTTCGGGGTCCCGGCCGGCTCAACGCAACACCACCGCCCGCAAGACCACCAGCTCGTGAGGGGGTGATGAGGCATGGCTGCTGTCGGCTACGTGACCGGCGACCCGAACAAGGTCGATGTCAGCAGCGTCGGCGAGGTCGGCGGCCCCGCCGGCCCGCTCGACGCCAGCGGCCTCATCCCCTCCGCACAGATCCCCGGCGGAGGCGATGGTGGCGGCCCCAGCCTCGCCGGCACCGTCACGAGCGAGACCTCCTACGGGGCAGCCGCATCCGCCGGGTCAGCGTCGACCGCCTCTCGCGGTGACCACACCCACGGCACGCCCGCGCTCGCCAGCTCCGCGCCCGGCAACAGCGCGGTCGGGGACACGGCCGCCGTCGGCACCGCGACCACACCGGCACGCGCCGATCACGTCCACGGCCGCGAGAGCTTCGGCAGCGTGACCGCGCAGACGGCGTTCGGAGCCAGCTCCAACAGCGGCAGCGCGTCCACACCGGCGCGCAGCGACCACGTCCACGGAACGCCGGCCGCGCCGACTGCGGCGTCGGTCGGCGCCGACCCGGCCGGTACGTCCGCGGCCGCCGTCACCACGCACGCCGCGGCGTCGGACCCGCACGGCGACCGGGCTGACGCCGCGAGCAAATATGTGAAGCTCGCGGGCGGGTCGGTCATCATCATCCCCGAGGGCGACAACTCCACCCAGGCGCTCGCGATCCGCCTCCCGACTGGGGACCGCACCGGCCTGGGCGCTCCCGACACCTTCGGCGTGTACGTCAACACCGGCACCGCCCTGGGCCCGACATGGACCCGCACGGGCTACCTGAACGAGTACGGCATGCCGCGGGTCATCTCCATCGCGGACAACCAGACGCCGTTTCGGGTCAAGCAGCACTCCGCCAGCCAGTCGGCGAACCTGACCGACTGGACCGACATCAACAACGTCGCGCTCGCGTGGGTCGACGGGGCTGGCCGAGTGCGGGCTGCGAACCTCGGTCGAACGTTGCCGTTCAGCCTGCCGGGCACGCTGGCCACCGCGACGGGCAAGGCACGGCTCTACAACGACACCGGGACCACGCTCACCATCCGGTCGGTACGCGCGTCGGCCGGAACCGCCCCCACCGGCTCCGCGATCGTCGTCGACGTCAACAAGAACGGCGCGACGATCTTCACGACCCAGGCGAACCGGCCGGCGATCGCCGCCGGCGCCACGACCAGCGGCAAGGTCACGAACATGGACATCAACACTCTCGCGGATGGTGACTACCTGAGCGTCGACCTGGATCAGGTCGGTTCGACCGTGGCCGGCAGTGATCTGGTGGTGCAGGTCGAGGTGTACTGATGGCGGGGATCACCCGCGTCGACCAGGTGCAGTCTGCGTCGGCAGCCGCTGAGGGCGCCCGGACGATCACCCTGCCGACCCTCCAGGACGATGACTTCGTGCTGCTGGCCGTCGGACTGGTCACCGCCAGCGCTCCGGCTGTGACCGTAGCCGGCTGGAGCAACGACGTCCCGCTCGTACGGCCCGGCACCAGCACATTCCGCATGGGCCTGTGGTCCAAACGAGCGGTCGCCGCTAGCGACTCCGGAGCGACCATCACGGTCAGCTCCACCGTGTCCGGCGAGATCGGCGTGATCGCCCGCGCGTACCGTGGCGTGGACACCACCACGGCGTACGACGTCACGATTGGCACCGCGAACTCCGGAACGGCAGACGCCACCCCGGACTGCCCCAGCCTCACCCCCGCCACCGACGGCGCCATGGTCGTGGACTTCTACGGCATGGCGACCACGACGAACACGAACTGGACGGACTGGACACCGCCCTCCGGGTTCGGCACAGCCAAGACCGCGTGCTCCACGATCGCGTCGGTCAACAACGCCGCCATCGGATCGGCAGATCTACTGCAGGCCACCGCGGCGGCCACCGGGATCATGACCGCCACGGCGGGCCCAGCCGCCAGCCCCCAGGCCCATCCCTGGGCCGCGTTCTCGATCGCGCTGCGCCCGGCGGCCGCGCCGACGCCACCTGGCAACGGCCTCTGGGGCGTGCACCTGTGACCACCTGCAAGCCCACGACCTCGATGGGACGGAGGTGACCGATGCCGATCGACTACACCACGCCGGCCGGACAGGTCCGCGTCCTGATCCCCGACACCGACGAGGACAACCAGCTCTTCGACGACCCGCAGATCGACGCCTTCCTGGCGATCGAGGGCGGGATCGTGAAGCGCGCGACCGCCGCGGCCCTCGAGGCGGCCGCGTCGAATACCGCGCTGGTCGCGAAGGTCATCACGACCCAGGACCTCGCCACGGACGGCGCCAAGGTCAGCGACGCCCTGTTGAAGCGCGCCGCCGAGTTGCGCCGCCAGGTCGACGAGGACGACCCCGACACCGCAGGCGGCCTCGACATCGTCGACTTCATCGACCCGTTCACCCGACCCCTGTGGGGGCACGAGCTGACCGAGCCGGAACGGTGGTGGTGATGCCTCTCCAGGGCAGAGGCTCCCGGGTCATCGACCCACGGTGGAGCAACGTCCACCGCCCCACCGCTACCGCGACCATGAACGCCGAGTGCGTCATCACCCACCAGACCGACGCGGGAACCACCGACGGCGACGGGAACTACACCCCCGGCAACCCGGCCACGTTGTACGCCGGGCCGTGCCGGGTGCTGTCCCTGTCCCAGGACGAGGCCGTCGACCTCATCGGCGAGGCGCAGGAGACCCACCACCGCTACCGGGTCTCCATCAGCTACGACGCCGTGGAGATCCCCATCAACGCCTCGGTGCACATCACCCTCGCCCCGGACGCCGGCCTCGTCGGCAAGGCGTTCCGCGTGATCTCGGTGGCGTACGGCTCCGAGCAGTGGCAGCGCGACCTCGTGTGTGACGAGCGGGAGGACTGAACCATGGCCACGGTGTGGATCGAGGGCGTCGAGCAGCTTAACGCCCTCGACGCGGACCTGACCCACGCCGGTTTGATCGTCGCTGCCAAGGGCTCGCGGGCTGTAAAGAAGGTCGGCAACGACATCGTCCACGACGGGCAGGCGTTCGTCCCCGTCGACACCGGCAACCTCAAGAACTCCATCAACGTGGACTTCGACGGCGACGGCATGGGGTTCGAGGCCGGGCCGACGGCAAACTACGGCGGGTTCGTCGAGTGGGGCACCAGCAAGATGGCGCCCCACGCGTATATGGGTCCCGCGTTCGACCGCAACGTCCCCGCGTTCGTCGCGGCCGTCGAGGAGCTCGGCGGGAGCATCCTGCCGTGAGCCTGCTGCCCGCCGCGCCGTCCCGGCCCCACACCGACGCCCTCGAAGCGGCCCTGACCGGCGTCGGCGTGCTCGTCGGCCGAGGCGGCCGGCCGGACGACGGCGGCTGGCAGGGCGAGCCCGGCCGCACCGCCTTCACCGCGTACGCCGTGCTCTACCCCGGCGCCGGAATCCCCGACGGCGACCTGGCCGACCCCAGCGAGTACCTGGACTACCGCTGCCAGGTCACCTGCGTCGCCGCCACCTCGGAGGGCGCCGAGGCCGTGGCGGACAAGGTCAAGACCCTCGTCGGCCGGCGCCTCACTGTGGCTGGCCGCTCGTCATATCCGGTCTGGCTGACATTGGACCGTCCGGCTTCCCGGGACGACAGCGTCGCGCCGCCGGTGCACTACCTCGTCCTGGAGCTCGCGTTCCGCACCGGGCCCGCCCCCGCCTGACCCCATCCCGCCGTATGCCCCGCCGCCGCGCGGGCCTGTCCGCATGCCCGAAAGAAGGAGCGCATGGGAACCACCGCCACGCCGAAGGCGATCACCGTCGACGGCGTCACCCCCACCTACAACACCGCGGCGTCGGGCGACAAGGTCGCCGCCGGCGGCCGCGGAGTGTTCGTCACCGTGAAGAACGGCGGCGCGGCTCCGGTCACGCTGACCGTCAACCCGCCCGGCAAGACGCAGTACGGCGTGGCGAACCCGGCGAAGACCTGGTCGATCGCCGCCGCCGGCGAGCAGGACATCCCGATGCTCGCGGCGTACGGGGACCCCTCCGACGGGGGCCGCATCGCTCTCGGCTGGTCGGCGACCGCCTCGGTGACGTGGGCGGCAAAGCAGATCGGGGTGGTCTGACATGGCCGTCGCCTTCATCACCTGCCGCCACGAGGTCACCGGCGCCACCGCGGACATCCCCGAGACCGCGCTGAAGCACCTGCCCGCGTACGTGCCCGTCGACGCCGACGAGCGGAAGCGCCTCGGCTACGACGACCCTCCCCCGGACGACACCGCGCCGCAGACCGACGCGGGCGGCGAGCCGGTCGGCCCCACGTCCGCCGGATCCGAACCGGGAGGCGACGGACCCGCCCCCGGCGAGGCCCGGGGCTCGAAGACCCGCAAGACCGCCGCCGGTGCGGCTCAGACCAAGGAGTAGCGCGCGATGACGAACACCGCGACGGATCTGCTGAACGACGGAATGATCAAGGTCACCTGGGTTCCAGGTGCCCTCGCCGACGTGTCCAACCCGACCCTCGCCGAACTCACGGCCCCGGGTGTGGTCGACCTGCAGTGGTTCGTGACCAAGGACGGCCTTGACCTGAAGCCGGACACCGCGGCGGTCGACAACACCGCGCTCGCCTCGACGGAGGAGACGCAGGACGTCGGGATGGATAGCCACGACAACTCCCTGACTTGCAAGCGCAAGGAAGATTCCACTCAGGACGTCGCGTACAACACCCTCACCCGGGGGGCGGTCGGCACGCTGGTCGTCCGCAGGAACCTGCCCGAGGCCACCGCGTACGCCGCAGGCCAGAACGTGGAGACCTACCCGAGCCGGTGCGGACTGCCCGCGCTCCAGCCGCCGGAGAAAAACGCTCCGCAGAAGTTCATGGTCAAGCTGTTCAACTACGCCTCGGGCGATCAGCGGGCGACGGTGGCCGCCTAATGGCCGACATCGAGGACATCCTCGGGTCCGCGGAGCTGCCGCAGAAGACCGTCGAGCTGTGCCTGAAGGGGAACCTTCAGGCCGATTTCGAGGTCCTCGAACGGCAGCTCCGCGAGGCCGAAGAGACCGACGACGATGCGCTCGCCGGCGGCGTGCGGGCGCGTGAGCTGGCCGAGCAGATCGAGGACGTGCGCCGGAAGATGGCCGAGCACGTCACCATGTTCCGGTTCACCGCCCTGGGCGCCAAGTCCTACTCCGACCTCCTCGCGAAGCACCCGCCGACCGAGGAGCAGAAGCAGGCCGGCGCAGGAGTGAACCTCGACACGTGGCCCGCCGCGTTGGTCGCTGCGTGCGCGCTGGACCCGAAGATGACGGTCGAGCAGGCCGAGCGGCTGCACGACAAGATCACCGACGGGCAGTGGGAAGAGCTGTACGACACGGCCCTGGCCTGTAACCGCAAGAAGGTGGACGTCCCTTTCTCGTTCGCCGCCTCCGCGATTCGGGCGAGCTCCGCGCCGAGGCCGTCACAGCCCGAGCCTGGGGCGTTTCCCGCCGCCGGTTCCTCGGGTGGGAGCCTCGCCGGGTAACCCGCTACACCTACGACGACGAGGGCCGCGTCGTCGAGGCGGTCACCGAGACCGAACCGGAATGGGACGAGCAGGAGCGGGCCTGGGCGCTCGCTCTGCAAGCCGTCGAGGCCGACACCTGCCGCGGGTGTGGTGAGCCGCTGTCGGAGTCCACACACCCCGAGGCGTACGAGGGCTACCGGGTCGACCCGCCGACCCGCTGCCACGCCTGCACCGCAGTCCAGCAAGCAGCCGCCGCGTACGACGACACGCGTGCCCTGTTCTTCGAGCCGCGACGCACGTGGTGATCCGGGAGGTGCGCGATGACTGACCGGACCGTGACCGTACGGATGCGGATGGACGTGGCGTCGGCGATCGCCTCCGCCCGCGCGTTCGGCACCGCGGTCAACGACACGGCCAAGCGGGCAGTGTCCGGTGTCGCGAAGATGTCCGCCGAGATCGAGGGTGCGACCGGCCGGCAGAAGGCCGCCTACGACGCCACCGGGCGTCGCGCGACGATCATGGCGGTCGGTCTGGTCGGCGCGTTCGGCCTGGCGGCGAAGTCTGCGATGGACTTCGACAAGGCCATGAGCTCGGTGAAGGCGAACACCGGGGCGACCGGGCAGGCCCTCGGGCAACTCCGCTCCGCCGCGCTGCAGGCCGGCCGAGACACCGCCTTCTCCGCAGTGCAGGCGGCCGAGGGTGAGGACGAGCTCGCCAAGGCGGGCGTCAGCGTCACCGACATCGTTCACGGTGGCCTGTCCGGCGCGCTGAACCTCGCGGCCGCCGGACAGATCAGCGTGGGCGAGGCCGCCGAGACGGCCGCGACGGCGATGACACAGTTCAAACTGAGCGGCCAGGCCGTGCCGCACGTCGCGGACCTCCTGGCGGCCGGCGCGGACAAGGCCCAAGGCAGCGTGCACGACATGGCCTTCGCGCTCAAGCAGGGCGGCCTCGTCGCCTCACAGTTCGGCATGAGCGTCGAGGACACGGTCGGCACGCTGACCGCTTTTGCCAGCGCGGGCCTGGTCGGCTCGGACGCCGGCACCAGTTTCAAGCAGATGTTGCTGTCGCTGGCGAACCCCTCGCAGCAGGCCGCCCGGACCATGCATGAGCTGGGCATCAACGCCTACGACACGCAGGGCAATTTCGTCGGTGTCGCCGCGCTGGCCGGGCAGCTCCACGACAAGCTCGGCGGCCTGACGCAGGCACAGCGGAACGCCGCGCTCGCCACGATCTTCGGTAGCGACGCGATCCGGGCCGCCTCGGTGCTGTACCAGCAGGGCCAGGGCGGGATCCAGAGCTGGATCGACAAGGTCAACGAGTCCGGGTTCGCGTCCAAGCAGGCGGCGACGCGGATGGACAACCTCGCCGGGGACCTGACGCACCTGAAAGCCGCACTGAACACCGCGCTGATCCAGTCCGGCAGCCAGGCGAACGGGGTGCTGCGCGACCTGGTCAAGACCGCAACCAGCGCCGTGAACGCGTTCTCGGCGCTACCCGGGCCCGTGCAGGGCACCCTCGTCGCGCTCGCTGGCGTCAGCGGCGCCGGGATCCTCGCGGCGAAGGGCATCTTGTCGATCGTCGGGACCGTACGGGACGCCAAGGAGGCGTGGAGCGGGTTCCGCACCGCCATGGCGTCCGGCGAGGGCGTCACCGGCAAACTCGGCGGCGCGGTGAAAGGCGCGGCTGGCGCGATCGTCGGACCTCTCGGCATTGCCCTGGCGGGCAGTGCCGCGCTGCTGGGCGTGTGGATCGCCCGGCAAGAGGCCGCCAAGGCCAAGTTGGCCTCCCTTACCGACGCGGTGCAGAAAGACGGCGCCGCGATCGGTACCAACACGCGCGCGTGGATGGTGCACGAGTTGCAGACCCGCAAGGTCAACGACTCGAACATGAGCGTCATCGAGATGGCCAAGAACTTGCACCTGAACCTGTCGCAGGTCACCGACGCGATGCTCGGGCAGGGCACCGCGAGCCAGCAGCTCCAGGCGCAGCTCCAAGGCGAGATCGACAAGCAGAAAGCGCTGTTCAACGCCGGGAAGATCGGTGCCGAGCAGTACAAGACGCGAGTCGGGGCCTACGAGGAGATGCAGGGAATCCTCAAGGGGGAGAACAGCGACCTGGCCAAAGCGACACAGACTGCGAAAGACAACGCCGCGGCCATGTCCCAGGGCACCACCGCGCAGGAGCAGGCGGCCGCCGCGGCGGTCGTGCACGCCTCGCAGGAGCAGAAGCTCGCCCAGGCGCTGACCGATGCCACCAAGACCGCCGACGACCTCAAGCAGGCACTCGACGAGCTGTCCGGCGCACACATGGGCGCTGACCAGGCGGCGATCGACCAGGCCAAGGCGGCACAGGCCGCGGTGAAGGCGATCGACAAGCGGCGGGGCGCATCGCTCGCCGAGAAGCAGGCCCTGCTCGACCTCGCGAGCGCGGACCAGAAGCAACTGGTCGCGATGAAGGCGAACGGCGCGAGCGGTGACGTGCTCACCAAGAAGATGGCGGCGCTCCGCGACGGGTTCGTCAAGGTCGCCGAGAAGATGCTGGGGTCGAAGAAAGCCGCCGAGGAACTCGCCGACCGGTACGGGCTGATCCCGACGCAGGTCAAGACGACCCTCACTGCGGACGACGCCGACTTCATGGCCAAGCTGCACGTCGCGCAGAACCTGAAGATCGATCCCAAGACCGGCCTGCTACTCGGCAACAATTCCGATTACTTTAACAAGTGGCTCAAGGCGAAAGGGCTGAAACTCGACCCGAAAACCGGCCGTTTCGTTGGTAACAATGCCGACTATTACAATAAGTGGCTGGCCGCGAATCACCTGAAGATCGACACGAAGACGGGGCGGATCACCGGGAACACGTCGGCGTTTTGGAGTGCGGTTAATGCTATTCCCCCGACTGTCGCCACCCGGAAGATCGGCCTCTATTACGTACCGCTGAACAGCGCGAACGAGCCAGGTACGACGCACCACGCCCAGGGCGGCATCGACCGGTACGCCGACGGTGGCGTGCGGCACGACCTGCCGCCGCACGTCGTCAACCGGCCGACCGTTCTGTACGGCGAGCCGGAGACCGGCGGCGAGGCGTACATCCCCCTGGGTGCGCGGAAGCGGGCCCGATCGACGATGCTGCTCTCCGACGTCGCGAGGATCTTCGGGTACGAGCTGGTCAAGCCAGCCACGGCCATGGCTGACGGCGGGATCATGGCGTTCGCCAACGGCGGCACCACGACCGACTTCAGCCTGTCCAGCATCTTGAGCGACTGGACGAACGCGGTGAAGCCGTCAACGAAGGCCCAGGTGGACGCCGCGCTGAAGGCGCGGCGTACGCAGCTCAACCAGCTCGCCAACGCCGAAGACGCCCTGGCCCGGGCGCGCCGGCGCGGGAACGCCCGAGACATCGCGGCCGCCGAGCGCCGCGTCGCGAACGAACGCAAGGACGTCGCCGCGGCGACCTCGAAATTGGCGGACGTGGAGGCCCGCTACAAATTCACCAAGCAGAAGCCGGCCACCCAACTCGGCAACGCGTTGGGCATGGACATCAAGGCCAAGGCCGCGTTCGTGAAGAACCTCACGACGCTCACGGATCGCGGGTTCGGCCCGTTGGCCCAGCAGCTCCTCGCGATGGGTGACAGCCAGGCAGAGAAGATCGCCGCCGACGCCGTCAAACTGTCCGATTCCAAGCTCAAGACCCTGAACTCCCAAGTCGGCCAGGCTCAGCAGCAGGCTCAGCAGCTCGCGAACCTGCCGTCGATCCTGACCGCCCGCGCCGCGATCAAGGCCGGGCAGGGCTCGTCGTGGGTGGGGCTGCTCACCGCGACCGGCCTGACTCCGGATGTGCTCGCGCTCGCCGTCAACTCGATGCTCACCGACCTCGGCAAGACCGCGGCCGGGCGGGCGCTGGTGGCCGACATGCACGCGCACGGGTACGCCCGCGGCGGCGAGATCACCGGCCGGCCCGGCGTCGACGCGAACCTCATCCGCGCCACCCGCGGGGAGTTCATGGTCCGCGACGGCCCGGCCCGGCGGTACCGGCCCTTCCTGAACGCCATGAACGACGGCACGTTCGACCAGTTCATCCGCCACCTGGTCTCCGGCGCGTCCGGCGGCCGCGCAGCGCCGGCCCCGGCGCCGGTCGTGGCCGGGCCGACGATCCACAACACGTTCCCGACGCAGGAGATGGACAAGGCCGAGCTCGCCCACACCGTCAACCGCGAAATCGCCTGGCAGCTCGGCTGAAAGGAGGTGCCCGGTGTCGATCCCCGCTGTAGAGCCTCCGGTCGCACCGGGCACTCCCACCAGCCTGCGGCCGGGCACGAAAACCTCGAGGCTCACCGGCGTCATCGACGACACGGGGCCGGGTGGGTCGGGGATCGTCATCCCCCTCAACGCCGTCGACGACGCGTATGTGGACTGGAGGATGCAGGATCTCGACGGCTGGGACTCGGCCGACCTGCAGGAGCAGGCCGAGGCCAAGGTCGGCGAAGACGGCTCCTGGGACGCGCAGAACTTCTACGCGGGCCGGATCGTCACGATCGAGGGCTTGCTCACCGCCCCGACCTATGAGCTGCGGGAGGCGGCCGAGTACCAGCTCCGCCAGGCCGTTCCTCCCCGCCGGCTCATACGGCTCCGGATTGACGAGGTCGTCCCGAAGTACGTGATGGGCCGGCGCAGTGGCCGGCTCATGGTCAAGCCGCTGGACGAGGTGCACTCCAAGTTCTCCGTGGCGATCCTCGCGCCCGACTTCCGTAAGTACGGGCTGAATGCCGTGGCCGAGGACCTGGCCGTCGTCCAGCCCGCGCTCGGCCTCGCCCCGCCGTGGACGCCGCCGATCACACTGCCGCCCCGGTCCGGCGGCACCGACACCGTCACCGTCACCAACGTCGGCCAGATCGCCACGCAGCCGCTCGTGCGCCTCAACGGGCCCGGCGCCGGCCTCGCCATCACCAATGCGGCCACGGGCCTCACGCTGGCCTATGACCTCACACTCGGCGCGACTGACTATCTCCTCGTCGACTGCCATGCCGGCGTCGCCCTCCTCAACGGCGTCGCGCCCAGGTCGCCTGCGGTCGGCAGCGCGGTGACGAGCCGCTGGGTGATCGCTCCCGGCGACAACACCCTTCACCTGCGCGGTACAGCCACCGATCCGGCCATGCTCGCGACCGCATCAGTCCAATTCAGCCCCGCCTGGGAGTAGGAGACACGATGGCAAACTCTGTCGCGGCGCTCGCCCCGGCGTGGATGGACGGCGTCCAGGTCAACGCGGCGCAGATGCGCCGGGAGATCCTCGGCGGCCTGTACGACCGCGCGGGCATCGTCCGCGGGCTCACCGTCTCCGCGCTGCCCACGCCGGCGATGAAGCTCCGCCTGCCGGCCGGCCTCTGCGTCGTCGACGACGGGCAGAGCGGCTACTACCCGCTCGCGAACTCCACGCAGGTCGACCTCGACATCGCCCCATCGAGCGCGACGCAGCCGCGTATTGACAGCCTGATCGCGCAGGTCCTCGACAACGGCGACGCCACCTCGACCTACCTGTACCGGATCCTCACCGGCACGCCGGCCAGCGTGCCGTCGCCGCCCGCGCTGCCGCCGGCCGACGCGCCGGGCGCGTACACGCTGCGGGTCGCGAACGCGTACGTGCAGGCCGCCGCCGAGACCAACGGCTTCATCCGGGCGCAGGACGTCACGATCGTCGCCCCGTCGGCTATGCAGTCCCTGCGGCCCAGGAAGTCTGACTTCGTCTCTCCGCCCGGGTGGGGCAGCACGAGCACGTGGGTGGACTTCACCAGCGCGCAGTGGCCCCCCATCACCATGGCGGTTCCCGCCTCCGGCGCCATCAAGTTCACGATCAGCGGCGGGAACATGTCCAACACCAACACCGACGTCTCCAGCATCCGGATCTCCTACCGGGTGTCCGGCGCGAACACGATCAGCGTCGACCCGCTCGACTCCAAGGCAGTGCTCGCATGCGGTAACGCCTCCCACTCCGGCTCGCGGACGACCTACATCGACGGCCTCACCCCGGGCGGCGCGATCACCATCACGCCGATGTGGCGGATCTCCTCCGGCAGCTCAAGCACGGTCACGTTCTCCGCCGGGCAGCTCCTCGCCGAGCCGGTCGCCTGATGGCGGTCCTGGACGCCGCCCCGGTCTCCGAGCCAGGCGAGTGGCGGTACGCCCTGCACGACCTGGCCACCGGCGAGCAGATCGCCGAGCACGTACCTTTCGACGTTCAGCCGTTCGACCGCTCGCTACCCGAGGCAGGAACGCTGACGGCCACGCTGCCGGTCGACGACCCGCTCGTGCAGAAGATGGACCCTTGGGGGCGGGCGCAGCCGCGTCGTACGACGCTCGTGCCCTGCCGCGACGACCAGGCGATGGGCGAGTACCTCATCTGGAACCGACCCGACTACAAGGCCAGCGCCAAGGTCATGACCGTCTCCTGCATGGAGGTCCGGAGCTACTTCGACAAGCACCGGGTGCTCCGCCCGACGGACGGGTACGGCTCCCGCAAGACCCTCGAGTTCACGCAGACCGACGCGTTCGACGTCTTCAGGGCCTTGTTGAGCGACGCCCAAGCCGTGATGTTCGAGGACATGCCGGTCGGCGACATCGGCGTGATCGCCGACCCCACCGTCATGTCCGGGCAGCTCATCGACCGCCGCGACACCGAAGACGACGCCGGCGCGTACCACGGGTACACCTTCGACTACTACGGCAAGCTCTTCGACGACCTTGCCAGCTCGGTGGGGTTCGAGTGGCGCGTCGACTCGTTCTTCGACCAGGACAACCGGCTGCGGCGCCGCCTGGTCCTCGGCTACCCCCACGTCGGCCGGCCGTTCGACGCTGACTCCCTGACGCTGGAGTACCCCGGCACGATCGCCGACTACGTCTACCCCGAGGACGGCGAGAACAGCCCGAACTATCTCGCGGCGCTCGGCGCCGGCGAGGAAGAAGCGATGGTCTGGGCGGAGGCCGTCAACGCGGCCGAACTCCGGGGCGGCTACCCGCTCTTGGAGACCACCGCGAGCTACAAGAACGACTCAGTGCAGAGCATCGCCGCGCAGCACGCCGCCGCTGAGCTGGCGCGCACCCAAGGCGACATCACCGTCCCGAGCTTCAACCTGATCGGCGTGCCGAACGTCGCGCCGGGCGACTACGTCCGCGCCCGGATCAGCGACGAGGCGCGATTCCCCGGCTCGACGGTGACGCCGAAGGAAATCTCCGCGCGCGTCATCTCTCTCAGAATCACGCCCGGTCCGAAGGAACGAACGACGTTGGTGATCGAGGACCCCCGGGACACGGGAGCGGCCGCATGACGCAGAACATGCCCCGCGACGAACGCACGCTGGCTCGCGAACTCGCCGACATCAAACGGCGGCTCCGCGCTCTGGAGACCGCACCGCGCGCCGCCAAGACCAGCTTCTCCAGCGGGCAACTGGTCGTCGGCGATCCCGCGTCGCCGTCGCGGATCGAGATCAGCGCCGGCGAGTCGCACATCAGGTTCAACAACGCGGAAGGCCCACCCACGACCCTCGCCGCGCACGGGACGGGCGGTGCAATCCTCGACAGCACCAGCGACGCCGGCACCATCTTCCCGTTCGGGACGCGCGCGCTGATCTGGGACGGCCCATATTTCACGAACCTCCAGGTCAGCCGAGTCGACGGCGATAGCGCCACCGTTCAGGCCGAGGTCTACGCCGATGTCCAAGACTCCGGCGGCGGAAACTCCCGTGCCACCGTCAGCCTGTCCGCGCGGGGCGTCGGCGACTCCAACGGCAGCATCGTCGACATCTCTGCCGACGGCGGGCTGCTCCTCTACACCAACTCGCGCACGACCGACCCGCCCGCCCCGCCGGCTGATTGCGTCGTGCTCTACGTCAAGGGCAACCGGCTCTACTACCGCGACGCCACCGGCACCGTACACGGTCCGCTCTGAGGAGGAGGAACAGGTGACCACGACCGTCCGGCAGGGCGCCACCGCCACGCTGCTCAACCAGATCTTCGAGTACCCAGGCGGCCCGCCGGCGGACCTCGACGACGTCACCATCGCGATCGCCTCGGCCGACGGCACCACGACGGTGCTGGGCGCGACGTCCAGCGGGATCGTCCACCCCGACACCGGCGTGTGGACCTACGACTGGGATGTCCCCGTCGACCAGACGCCGGGCGGCTACCTCGTCACCTGGTCCGGCACCTCCGGCGGCACGCCGGTCGTCACCACCGAACTCGTCATCGTGGCCGCGATCCCGAACTACGACGCCCAGCTCGCCTCCGCGCGCCGCTACGACCGTGTCCCGTACCAGGCCGCCGATGCCCAGGGACGTCCGATCCCGGGCGCGCACGGCACCCTGTGGGACGGCGTACTCGGCGGGAACGGAGCCAACCAGGTCATCAACATCACCACCCTGGACGGCACACCGATCCCCGGAGGCGTCCTCGTCGCCGACGCCCGCGGCTACTACCCGGGCTTCCTCGACCTGAACAAGACGCCGAACCTGTACATCATCGGCAGCGACACCGGAGTGATCGAGGGCGTCGACCCGGTACTGATCGAGCCCAGCGACACCGACGACCGGGTCATCGCCATCGAGGGCTACATCACTGGACCGGGTGGGATGTCCGACCGCCTGGACGTCATCGAGTCCAGCCGCGGTCAGGCACTCGGCCTCGCCACCCTCGGCTCCGACGGCCGAGTCCTGCCCTCCCAACTGCCCGCGCAGATCGCGGGCGCGAACGGCTACGCCGTCACCGACTACGGTGCCCTCGGCGACGGCGTCAACGACGACAGCAACGCCATCCAGGCCGTCCTCGACCTGGTCGCCTCCACCGCGCCGGGCGGCCGCGTCATCGTCCCGCCCGGCACGTACCTTCTCGAGGAGGAGCTGGAGATCAAGTCGTCGGTCCACCTCGACCTGATGCCCGGCGCGACGCTCAAGCGCGGGGCGGCGTCGATGCAGTACATGATCAAGAACTTCGCCAGCGACTACGCGCCCACGGCGTACGGCGGCCGCAGCGGCATCCGGATCTCCGGCGGGGTCTGGGACGCGGCCGGCGACGTGCTCACAGGCAGCGTGACGGCGATCATCTTTGCGCACGCGAAGGGCATCCGGGTCGATGGCGTTACGGTCCGGAACGTGCGCGATTGGCACGGCGTGGAGATCAACTCCAGCCAGGACGCGATCGTCCGGGACTGCGTGTTCGAGGGGTTCAACCCCGTCGCCAGCAACCGGCAGATCTCCGAGGCCGTCCAGATCGACCTGGCACTCAACTCCGGTGTGCTGCCGGGGATCGGCTCCGGCGCCTACGACAGCACCCCGTGCGACGGGGTGCTGGTCACCGGCTGCACCGCGCGGGCGTATGGGTCGCTCGGCTCGTACGGTCGGCTCGTCGGCAGCCACTCCTACGCCGACACGGTCTTCCACAAGAAGATCCGCGTCATCGGCAACCACGGCCAAGCTCTCAACGACTACCTGGTCAGGGCTTACAACTGGCTCGACGTCGTCGTCCAGGGCAACACGTGCGTCGACAGCAACGGCGGCGTCCGCTTCGAGGTCCCGTCCGGCGCGACGGTCGGCGGCGAGTCCATCAACGTAGTCGGCAACACCTTCCGCAACATGGGCGTGCAGAACAACGGCGCGGCCATCGTGTCTGGCGTGATCAGCGTCCTCGGCCTCACCACCCCCTCCAGTGTCCCGGCCCGCGAGGCGACGATCGCGGCGAACATCATCAAGACCTGGGCCACGGCCGCCGCCGTCGAGGTCGTGAACACCGCCGACGCCGTCATCGACGGCAACACGGTCAAGACCGGATCCGCGACGGGATGCAAGGCCATCGACCTCGTCTCCAGCGCCAACGCGGTCGTGTCCGACAACAAGCTCGACACCGCGGCGTACGGGATCCACGTCCGCGAGGCCAACTCCGTCAGCGGGGCCGGCGGCGTCGTGCAGGGCAACAACCTGGTGAGCTGCTCGACCACCGGTGCGCAGATCGACTCCGCGGCGACGTCTCTGGTCGCTAACCGCTTCCGGAACTGCGGGAACGTATCCAAAGCATCCGCAGAGATCAACGCCAGCCAGTGCCTGTTCAACAGCAACTACGTCTGGAAAGGCAATGGCGGCACCGGCCTGATCGCCCTGGTCATCACGGCAAGCAGCACGGATGCGTTCGCCGCAGCGAACTACTTCCGCGGCTGGGGGACAACGCAGGTTGCGAACGTCACCGACAACGGCACCACGTCGACGGTCAGTAGCACTGAGAAGTTCATCGCTACCGCCTGACTCCGCCCGCCTGACCGACAACAACCAGGGGGTCTGAGTGAGCGATGAGCCCAGCAACGGCGAACTCAAGCGGCTCCTCGAACGCGACCACGCCGAGACCTCATCCGCGATCGCGAAGCTGGAGACCCAGCTCGGCGTAGCACTCCAGCAACTGTCCATGCAGTTCAAGGACTACGTGCTGAAAGAGGTCTGGCAGACCGAGCGTGATGCCCTCCGGGAGCAACTCGGCGAGGTCAAAGAGGAGGTCACGACCGCGCGCCGGCGCGCGGCGAACGCGGTCTGGGCGGCGGCCGGCACGCTCGTGACCAGCCTCATTCTCATCGCCTTCAAAGGAGGCCATTGATGCAGGCCAAACACGCCGCCGAGCGTGTGAGCTACGCGGCGGGCGCGGCCGGTGTCGTGCTGCTCGCGAGCTTCCTCAGCTCGACAGCGGCCGGATGGCGGCAGGGCCGCGAGGCGGCCCAGGCACGACCGACCGCAACAGCCACCGTGACCGCCCGGCCGCCGGCCGCCGACCGCCGGTCTCCGAGCCCGCGCCCATCGGACGCCGAACCGAGCGCTGGCCGCACGCTCCTCGCGGCGAGCGAGCGGGCAGGGCACTCCGGAGCGGCGGGCGCGAAGAGCGGCTCGGGCGGGAGCTCCGGCGCCAGCTCGAGCGGTGGCGGCCAGACAGCTCGCCCGTCACCGACAGCTGAGCCCACGTCCGGCGGCTCGCCCGCGGGCGGCCTGAACCTGTCCGCGCGGCTGCCGCTGGGGGTCCTGCCGGACGTCGGCGTGGACGTGACCGTAGGAGGTCGGAAGTGACCAACTGGACCGAGCAGGAGATCGAGGCGCACGCCAACGAGCTGCCGTCCTACGTGCCGCCGCTCCCGGGCATCTCGGAGATCTCCCAAGATCCGCGCCTGTTCGACGAGCAGCCTGCCGCTGGCCGGTACGGCGCGAAGGCGAAGGCGGCGATCGTGTCGGGCACCGCCGCGGCGATGGTCGCCGCGATGGTGGCGTTCTTGGGGATGGGCGAGCGTCCGGCCAACCACAACGCAGTCACCGTCGAGTACAACGCCAAGATCGCGCGTATCGGCGACGGGCCGTGGTGCGACATGGGCGTCAGCGTCGCGGCGATCCACTCCGGCAACATCGACGCCGTCTGCGGCGGCCTCGGCCGCGGGTTCGCCTTCACCCCGGCACACGCCGCCGACTTCAAGCACCGCGGCCTGTGGGACTACGGCGCCGACGACCTTCAGCCGGGCGACGTCGTCTTCTTCTCCTGGTCGCGCGGCAAGAGCATCGACGACATTGAACACGTCGGCATCGTTGAGCACGTCTACGCGGACGGCAGCTTCACCACGATCGAGTGCAACATCGGCGACAAGTGCCGCCGTGAGCACCGCGACGCGACGTACGTCGTGGGCCGCGGCCGCCCGCCGTACGCGGGCGCCGACGACGTGGCCATGGTGGTGAGCCTCGGTGTCGGCTGAGGGGATCGACTACGCCTGGGGCCGCCCCTCGCTCGCCGCACTCCTCGCGGCCGGCAAGACGTTCGTCTGCCGGTACCTGTCCCACAGCCCGTCCAAGAACCTCACGGCGGCCGAGGCCCGCGGGCTGTCCGAGGCCGGCGTCTGGATCGTTGCGGTCTGGGAGACCACCGCCAAGCGCGCACTGGACGGCAAGGCGGCCGGTACCACGGACGCCCGAGACGCGCTGTCCCAGGCACAAGTGTGCGGGATGCCCGACGGCCGCCCGATCTACTTCGCGGTCGACTGGGACGCCACGGTGAGCCAGCAGTCCGCGATCAACGCCTACCTCGACGGTGCCGCGTCCGTGCTCGGCCGGGACCGGGTCGGGATCTACGGCGGGTACGGGCCCGTCTCCCGGGCGCTCGCCGTCGGCAAGGCCCGCTGGGCGTGGCAGACCTACGCCTGGTCCGGCGGCCGTTGGGCGGCCGGGGTGCACCTGCAGCAGTACAGCAACGGCCACACGCTCGGCGGCGTCGGCTGTGACTACAACCGAGCAATGACCAGCGATTACGGACAGTGGCGCGTCGGCGTCAGCCCAGAAGGAGAGGACGACATGGCACAGGTGAGCTCCCTCGGCGTCGACGGCGCCCAGGTCATCAAGGCTGGCAAGACCGCCGACGCGAAGTGGACGGAGGAGTACACCGACAAGCACGGCCTGCACGGCGACGGCGGCACCTCCGTGGCCATCGCCAAGGAGAGCCTGTGGGCGGTCCTGGACGCCGAGTTCACGTTCGCGGGCCTCGCCCAGGGCGACGCGGTCGAGGTCGCGTGGGTGCGGGTCAAGGACGACGGGACGTTCATCGACAACGGATGGGGCCCCTTCACCTACATCGCCGACGCCCAGGGCGTCGTGCACGGGGAGATCGGCGGCCAGTTCGGCCTGAACGACTCGAACCGGCTGCGGCTGCGGATCCACAACACCAGCGAGAAGGACCTCACGGTCGTCGCCGCCGGAGCCGACGGCAAGCCGGTCACGATGGCCAAGGCCAGCCTCTTCCGGTACTGAGCTACGCGAAGGCCGCTGGGTCCCCGCCTGACCTTCACCTCTTCGCCCAACCTCTTCAACTCTCGGCCCCGCCATCGTGCGGGGCTTCGTCATGCCAGGAGGCATGAGTGGTCCACGTCCAGCGATTCCCTTACCACCCGCTGCTCGGCCGGCACATGCTCCTCGACGACCGGTCGCTGCCGTACGCGATCGAGCGGCAGGAGACCCCGCCGACCATCAAGCCGGTCGACCACCCGATCTCGATCCCGATCCTCGACCAGTCCAACCTGCTCGCCCAGGGCATCCACGTCTCCCAGCTCGTGCCCGGCGCGACCGACGTCGATGGGCTCGGCTCGTGCACCTGCAACGCGGGCACCTACTCCCTCTCGACCTCCCCGGCGCTGTCCGAGCGCGTACGTGCGGCAGGCGAGGTCCTGGACGAGCGGTTCGCGATCCGGTTGTACCCCAAGGTCACGCGCGCGGACGAGTACCCCGACGTGGCGTTTCCACCGACCGACTGCGGCAGCAGCGGCCTCGGTGTCTGCAAGGTTCTCAAGGCCCGCGGCCTGATCGGCTCCTACACCTGGGCGACCACGCTGGAAGGCGTCGCGGCGCTCCTCCAACGCGGCAGCATCATGTTCGGCGCGCCCTGGTACGAAGCGTGGTTCGAGCCGGGCCCGGACGGATTCGTCGACGAAGGCGGTTGGGAGTCCTCCGAGGTCGCCGGCGGCCACGAGTTCTGTGTGGTCGCGCTGGAGACCTGGGACGAGCGGGCGCCGGAGAACTCGGTGATTCGCTTCCCGAACTCGTGGAACCGCTCGTGGGGCGACAACGGCTACGGCCGGATGCGCCTGGCCACGTACGCGCGGCTCCGTGCGCAGATCGATGTGAAGCAGATCCGCGTCTGACCTGCGCGATTGCGTGGGGACTTGTAGTTTTCCGACCTCGCCTGAGGAGGCTACCCATGCTCGACTCGATCACCCGTACCGTCGTGCCGCTCATCGTCGGGCACCTGCTCGCCTGGGCTGCGATGATCGGCCTCAACCTGCCCGGCGGTGCGGTCACCGAGATCGTCGCCGTCATTCTCACGACCGCTTACTACGCCCTCGCCCGCTGGGTCGAACAGCGCTGGCCGGGCCTCGGCCGGGTGCTGCTGTCCGCCGGCCTGGCGCGTCGGCAAGCGCCGCTCTACCTGCCGCCCGGTGCGACGATCGTCATCCAGGGCCGCGTCGAGGAGACGACCGGGGAGCACTGGCCGAGGCCCGGCGAGCGGTAGGCTGGCCGCAGACTTTGATCACCCGGATCGAGAGCGCCTTCGGCGCTGGAGCCTTCGGGCTCCTGGGAGCACTCACCAGAGAGCCGCCGTCCTCCTCGGGAGGGCGGCGGCTTTCGGCATGCGGAGACCCTGGGCTTCTGAGGGCACCCGGCGATGTTCGAGGTTCGGCCCGGAGCCGCGACAGCGTTCCGGCTCGCGCCGTCACTCCGTCCCTGTAGCTTGTAGCGCTGTCACGTTGTCTGAGGATGTCGATACCCGGCGTACTTCCTCGGGCATGAGCCAGTGCGTGCTGGCCAGGAGAAGCCACTCACGCGGCGTCCCGGAGACCTTGGATGTAGCGCATCCGCCGACAGTCGTCAGGAAGTATGCCGCTTCTGTCTTTTGCTCAGCTGATAGCTTCTCCCACTCTTCGGACCACCTATCCGGGTCGGTCGTTTTACTGCCATTGTCGACGACCGTGTTGATCATGCGGAGTGCTGTCTTCACGCCGACGAACTCGTCCCAGGCGTCGGCTTCCTCACCAGTGAGTGTCAGTGTCCGCTCGGGTGCGTCGGCCTCGTCTGCCTCGGCGGCGGCTTCGCAGCACGACGCCTCGTTTTTCTTCGCCATGTCGCGTGACCGTAGGACGGCTGACGCTGGTGCGGCGTCGAGACGCGCTGGGGCTTGGCGCAAGGATGGGTCACCGCGACCAGTCCTTGGCGCTCGGATTCGCGCGTACTCGCCGGGCGAGTAGCCGTGCTGCGCTTCAGCCGAGCGGCACGGGTCGGAAGCTCGTTCGGTTCGCCGCGTAGATGAACGGCCCGTCCTCGTCCAGACGTGCTTCGATGTTCCGCCACTGGCACATGAGGATCTCCAGCTGGGCGAAGGTGCTGATCGCATCCACCCCACCAAACGCGATCATCCGGGCCCCGTGCTCGCGAACGGCCTGGATCTCCCGTCTTCGGATCTGGATCTTGCTGTCGCGGGTGATGATCAACCACCCACGATGGGTCACCTCGGGGATCCACACCTCGTCGGGGGTCTTCGGTGTCGTAATCGGACACGCAGGGCGTTTTCGTTTGTGTACAGGCCCACCCGGGTCTCCGGGGTAGGTCACATCAGGGCGCAGCCGGACCAGGACATGAGCGAGACCCAATACGTCAGCGTCGACGTAGAACCTGATCCTGGCCGCTTTGACGCGGCTCACGCCGCCCGCACGGAGTTCTCATACGACAACGCCCAGCGCACCTGGGGCACGGTGAGGTCGTATGTGTCCGCGACTGTGGAGACGTTCTCGCCGGCTTCGATCTGTTCCCAGATCGCTTCAGTGCTGATCCCCTCGATGTTCGGCCGGCCGAACCGTATATCGGGATTGACGCGGACGGGGGATCTGGGGTTGTCGTCGGGTCGCCACTGCGCGGCCACGTTGTCGACCCACTCCACACGGTCGACGAATGTCTCCGCGGGCGGGGTGAGCATGAGCTGGTCGTCGATGAAGGAGACGAGGCAGTACTCCGGGTTCAACCCGGCCGACACCTGCGCTTGATAGACGAGGCGGCGGCCGGAGACGAAGGGGCGGCGGTCCGCGAGGGGATAAGGAACACCGAAGGTGTCCCGAAGCTCGTCGACGAACTTCCGCAACTCCAGCATGGGCACCTTGCGGTTCCTGTATTCGCGCAGGAAGCCCGCCTCTACGAACTCAGCCCACGTCACTGTCCTGACCCCTCTCGGGGCCTCGCGGATGATGGGCCGGTAGGTCTTGCCCCTGCTCTGGCCGCCTTCGAGCCAGTAGTGCAGCGTGGATTGGTGGACGCCGAGAAGGCGAGCGGCCTCTGCCTCGGAGTACATCTCGCGGTCCAGCACGCTCGTCACGGTTTCCCCCTTCCGCTTGCTGTCACTCTTCAGCCTCCTTCCCCAGGATGGCAGGCGATGCCCGTAGAGTCACCGCCACCTTGCCCGGTGTTTCACCAGACCATCGACCAGATCGCCTGACCGTTTCCACCGATGGCCGTACACGGCCACCCGAGCGAGTGATCGACGGGACGCCCACTGGCGATCAGTCGAACGTCTGTTCTAGCCTGCGGTCATGGGGGAACACGAGCAGGACCAGCGGGTCATCAGCACCCTGCTCACCATCGCCACCCGCACCTGGACGGCGCCGACCGGCCAACACCGTGCGGGCGTGCTGGCGCGCCTCCGCGAAATCGCCGGCGACCGTACGGACCTCTTGGCGCAGGCGGCCGGGATCATGCTGGGCCTGCGCCCAGCCGACGAGGCCGACCCGAACTACACCCGATACGACGGCGGCGCCGAGCTCCTTCTCGAAGTCGCCGACGTGGACCGCGACGACAAGCGCGTGCAGGAGTGGGTGCCGGTCGGCGTCGAGCGGCGGAACCGATGGCGCCGGCCGGAGGCTCCCCGGGGCTGGTAGCCCGTCTCTCGCCATCTCGCGAGACTCCGCGCGGTACGGTGTGCTCAGGTTGATCGGGGCAACGTCGACATGTCCCCGATCGTCCGACGTGCCGAATTACGAAGGCCCTCGCGCCGTCCGGGCATTGGTCAACGCGAGGGCCAGTAACTGGCCCTGGTCTCCGCTCCCTTCAGGAGCGGCGGCCGGGGCCGTTCCCGTATCTCATGACCAGCGACTCCACGAGCAGCCTCACCAGCTGAAGTCGGAGCCGCCAGGCACCGTACGGTCTTGATCGCCGGTGCTTCCCGGCCATCAGCACCACCTTCCGCAGCCGCCCGTACGGGGCGGCCGGTCAGGACGGACCGACCCATGTAGGGCCAGCCGGCCGACCATCCACTCCGGTCGGCCGGATCCGTGCCGACCGAGGGAATGAAGCGGTGATGCGGGGACGACCGTACCGAAGAACCAGGCGAAACCACCGGTCGCCAACACTTCTTCGCAAACGAAGTGTTGGCGACCCGGACAAATCACCCACGAGGCCGCCGCGCATACTGGTGGCCGTGAGCTTCACCTTCTCGCTCGAACTCGTCCAGCTCCAGGTCGACTGGTTCGTCGCTGACCAGGCCCGCACGGCGGCCGCCAAGAGCGGCGACGACGCGGCGTTCAAGGCCGCCGGCCAGCGGTTGCAAGACCTGACCCACAAGCTCGTCAAGGAAACACGGAAGCACGAGACGCCCTACCAAGCGCGGATGGCGCTTCGTGAAGCCGCCCGAAAAGCCATGGCTGGCGCGCAGGCGTTGGAAGCCGACAGCTCGGGCGGATAACCGGGGTAGCTCGATGACCTCGACGAGGGACTCGACATCGACATGGCGGAGCGCGGCGGACACCGTCCTGTAGTAACCGGGGCCGATGCCGGCGTACGCGGCGCCGGGGCCGAGGAGGATGCCTCTCCACGAGACGCGGATCCAGGTCTGCGGGCCATGGCCACGGTTCAGGACGATCACCTCGAGGCGTCGTCCGTACCCGTCGACCATGAGCATGGGGACAGGCTATCTACCTGCGGCGATGTGGATGACTCCGAACCGGGCGGGTTGGTTCACATGCGGTCCGTGTCTGGTCATCCGCCGCCGCTACCGGTTGGTCACCGGTAGAACCGCAGGATCACCCCGCGTCGTTCTCATCGAGGAGTTCGAGTGCTGAAGAGGTTCGCGGTGACGGCCGCGGTCACGCTGGCTCTCGCCGGCGGTGCCGTGGCGGTGACCGGGTCGGTAGGCGCGGCGGCTGAGGCACGCTGCCACGCCCATCGGGTGTCGGGTACCAGCCACTGGACATGCATCACGCCGGGGAGCTACTGCCCGGCTGCGGCGCACAAGCACTACGGGTACGCGTACAAGACCGGGAAGCGGTACCGGTGCACGCGGTACAGCAACGGCCGGTGGCGGTGGAAGCGCGCCTGATCCGATAGCGCGACGCCCCGCCGTCCCTCCACATGAGGGCGCGGGGCGTTCGTGGCGCGTGGGCGATCGGCTGGCTGGCGACTGCTGTGGATCAGGGCATGAACCCCAGAGGCAGCCTCGCGTCGGGCAGCGGGTCGCCGAGCACCCTCAACATCACGCGTGTGCCGGTGAACTGAGCCCGCCCGTGCGCCCAGCGGGAGTTGTCGATGATGTAACCCTCGCCCGGACGGAGGCGGACCGTCTCGGTGTGCTTGGCGATGACCGCCTTGAAGATCGCCAGGATGCTGGCGACCGCCGGGTCGTATTGCACGAGCTCGTCGAAGCGGCAGCGGACGACTACCCGGCCGTCGTTGAGCTGTGCGAAGACGGAGGAGCGAAGGCCGTTGAACACCGCGCTGTTCGGCCGGCAGAGCTCCTTCAGCTCGGAGGGATATTCCGCCGCGAGCGTGCGGTAGACGGCCTGGCCGTCGATCGCCAGGGATTCGCCGCCGGCGCCGGCCTGTTCCTGGCAGGCCAAGATGATGAGGTGAGCAGGGTTGGGCATGGCCGTGCCGTCGGTATGGGGCGGGAGCGCGGCGGTGCTGTAGGCGGTGTATCCGCTGCGCTGGTCGGCGCGGTCGGCGATGACGCTGACGCCGTCGGCGCCGGCGCTGCGGTGGGGGCGGATCGTCACCAGGCGGCGGGCCACGCGCAGAAGGTGGTTGCGATCGCGCAGGCCGGTGAACATGACGAGCCCGCAGGTGGCCAGGAGCTCGATTGCTGTGTCGCGCCAGGTGTCGGCGCGAAGGTCAACGGTCATCAAGGATTCCTTCGGTTGTTGATCGGTGATCGCCGGCGGCTGTGGTGCGCGCCAATGGGGCGTGTTGGGGTGCGGCTATGGGTGAGATCACGGCGGCGGTGGTGACCGCCACCGACAACGCGGCGCACCGCTTCCCGGTCAGCGTGAAAGGCGTGGTCCTCGATCACGACGGCCGGGTGCTGCTGCTACGGAACGAACGCGATGAGTGGGAGCTGCCCGGCGGCAAACTCGAGTTGGGCGAGGACCCGGCCGTGTGCGTGGCGAGAGAGATCGCCGAAGAGGCGTCCTGGCCGGTGACAGTCCAGGCGATCCTGGACAGCTGGGTGTACCACATCACCGAGGGCGTGGACGTCCTGATCGTCACCTACGGGTGCCGGCTGGATACGGACCGGCCGCCCGTGCTCAGCCACGAGCACAAGGAGATCGGCCTGTTCACCGAGGCTGAGGTGCCGGGGCTCCGGATGCCGGAGGGCTACAAGAACAGCATCGCGTCCTGGTACACCGGATGGCACGGGTGACATGCCATCCGGTGCTACACCCAGCCCGTTCGGTACGCCACCCAGGCGGTCGCAGCACGCGCGGCTCGGGCTTGATGCCCGCGTAGGTGCGGAACGCCAGGGGGTGCGGGCTGGCGCGAGACGCGCGCCCAGTAGCCGGCGAACGCCGCCGCATAACTGGTGATGACCTTGGCGTCGGTGCCGTGCCAGGCCGGCACGTCGGCGATCGCCGCCTCGGCCCCCGCAGGCGTGTGGCCGGCGAGGATCAGATGCGGGATGAGGTCGGCGACGTCGAGCCAGGCGGCACCGCGCGCGGGCTGAGCCCAGTCGATCAGGTACACGCCTGCATCGTTGACGAGGAGGTTCGAGGCGTTGACGTCGCCGTGAACGAGTGTGTCGCCGGCGGCCGCCGCGAGCCACCAGGTTTCCAGGTCCGCCAGCGCAGCGAGATGGCGGCGCGGCCACTCCGGCAGATCAGCCGGCGGCGCCTCGGCGAGCTCGCGCCACCCGTGCACGAGCCCGGCAAGGTCAACCTCGGCGGCCGGCGCGTCAGCGGAAGGGCAGGGCGTCAGCACGTCGGCCAGGCCGGCGATCGTCGGGACGACACGCGGAACATCGGCTGAGCCGACGGACAGATCAGCGTGCCGGGCGTCAACGTCGTCCAAGACGAGCACCACCCAGCCGCCGATGTCACCGTCCCAGCGGAGCCGTGGCGCCGGTGCCGTGGGCGGCAGCAGCCGGGTCGTCGCGGCTTCATCGCGGTACTTCCCGGCGAGTGGATGCTCGGCGGGGATGCCCTTGGCGAACACGCGCTGCCCGTCGGCCAGCTGCAGGCGCGCGGCCAGGCCCGGGGTGAAGCCACCGCCTTGGACGTCGGCGGAAGCGATTTCACCGAGCCGGTCGGCGAGGCCTGCGCGGAGCGCAACGGGCAGCTGCTTCCAGGTCGGGCGGATGGCGGTGTTCCCCGGTTCGACGGTTCGCGGCGTCGTCACGCGGCGATCGTAACGGGACAACTTCACCGAGTGCAGCAGGCGACGCTGGTGCTGGGATGTGACGGTGACGTTCTCCAGCGGGACGTCGAGGGCGTCGGCCGCCCGATGCCGG
Source organism: Actinoallomurus sp. CA-142502 (assembly GCF_050936355.1). Classification (NCBI taxonomy): domain Bacteria; kingdom Bacillati; phylum Actinomycetota; class Actinomycetes; order Streptosporangiales; family Thermomonosporaceae; genus Actinoallomurus; species Actinoallomurus sp. CA-142502. The sequence continues at coordinate 17,183 of NZ_JBNJMY010000002.1, read as the reverse complement.
ATCGCCGCAGCATATTCGTCGCTGGCCACCTCCAAGAGCTTGATGATGACCTGGCCGTCGGTGTGGCGGACGAGGGCGCAGCGGCGATGCAGCAGCGGCCCGAGGACGTCGAGGGTGTCGCGGGGCCACAGACCACCGATCGGTTCGTCGTCGAGACGGCCCAGCAGCCGCAGGCGGCCCTCGGCGTCGATCGCGCCGACGTCGGTACTGCGCAGCAGACCAGTGGGTTCGGGCTCGTACGGATCGAGCGGGACCCCGATGGCAGGGCTGGCCAAGACGATGCGCGGTTTGTCGGCCACCGGCTCCAGCGTCGTTCGTACGCCGGGCATGCCATGGCCGACGGTCCCCGCTGCGAACATGCCGCCTACCGCGTCGAAGTGGGTCAGCGACGCCGTCTCCGTCAGGCCGTAGCCTTCGCGCAGGTCGATCCCCCGGTCGCGGTACTCCATCACCGCCGTCGTCGACAGCGGCGCGCCGCCGGAATCGACCAGCACGTTGCGCGGCAGCGGTCCCGTCACGTCAGCCTGCTCCAGCACGACGGGGTTGGCGAGTATCACCACGCGGTCCGCCAGGACGGCCAGCTCACGAGCGTCGTGGAGGACCTGGTGCAAAGCGCGGCTCAGGTGCAGGCGGGCACCGAGGCGGGCGGCCAGCAACACACCGGCGACGAAGGTGAAGTTGTAGGCCGCCGGCAGCGCAGTGACGATGATGCTGTCCGGAGTGACCTGGTAGATCTGCTCATACCAGCCGGTGACCACCTCCAGCTGAGCGGTCGTGAAGCCGTAACCGCGGGGTGTTCCGGTGCTGCCGGAGCTGAACATGGCGACGTCCCACCCGGAGCGGGCCCCACGGCCGGCGTACGGGCCGGTGTGAACGCGCTTGTGGTCGATGTGCACGCCGGTCCCGTCGGGCAAGGAGCCCCTCGGTTCGCCCGGCAGCAGGACAACGCGGTGACCGGCGTGCAGTGCGGCTTCGGCGCAGGCGGCGATGCGGGGCTGGTCCGAGCCGGACAGCAGGTAGGTGGCCGGGTGCTCGGCCGAGCAGCTCAGCGGCAGACGAGTTTCCTCGGCGACGTGCCGGGCCGGGTACGGGTCTGCTCCGCTGGTGGAGATCATCCACTCAGGCATGCCACATCTCCTCGATGCCGGTGGCGTGGTCGGCGGTGATGAACTTCGTGATGGCTTGCGCGGCGGCCCGCAGCTGCGCGCTGGGCCGGTCTTCGCTGGTCCGTGGCGGAGGTGGCGGTCCGGGAGCGGCGGCCCGCATCGGCACGCCGATGTCGGGCAGCCGTACGGTCAGCAGGGCGATGCCCGGGGCCGGGACGTCGACCGCGGCGTGCCGGAACGCCTCCTCGGCCGCGGCCTTCGCTGCGGCGTAGATGAGCGTGCCGAATTGCGGCGCGCCGACGACGTCACTGGAGACGAGCACGACCGGCAGGGGGCGGGTCACCGCCGGCTGGGCCCGCACGGACGCGCGCAGGAGCTCGAGGTGGGCGACGCAGTTGACCTGCACGCTGACGGCGAAGGCGGCCACGGTCATCTGGTCGAGGCTGGCCCGGCAGTCCACCCCGGCGATGCAGATGAGCCCGGCGATGGGCGCTTGCGCTGCGAGGCGGCTGGCCGCCTCGACCGTGGCGGCCGGGTCCGCCAGGTCGCAGGCGAGGAAGTCGGCGGCGGGCAGCTGCGGCGGGCGGGCCCGGCCGATTGCGCACAGCCGGCCGGGCCAGGCCGGGACCAGGTGGTCGAGAACGCAGGTGCCGACCGTCCCGGACGCCCCGGTGACGACCAGGACACCGGGGTCAGTCATCGCGGAGGACCACGCGGCCGGTGGCGGCGTTGAAGTGCACGGTGACCAGCCGCAGCGGCAGGTCGAGCAGGCTCAGCAGGCTCCGGACGCGACGCTGCTGGACCTCGTAGTAGTCCTCCAAGATGTTGAGGTGCGCGGTGACCGGGCGGGCGTCGTCGAGGACCTCCTCGACGAGCGCTGTGACATGCCGGTCCGGGTGGCGAGGGTCGGTGACGTCGGCGAACGTGGCGTAGTAGTCCTGCAGCGCGGCGACCTTCGCATCGTGCGGCTCATCGGTGGAAAGCAACTCCGCCGCGTGGGTGTGTACGTCGACGGTCAGGCCGTACCGGTCGCAGAAGTAGCGGTCGAAGCGGGCAGGGGCGGTCCGGTAGGTCAGCAGCGCGGTCTCGAAGAACACGCACCCGGTGATCGGCACGTCACTGTCGACGCCCTCGAACAGCTCGCAGCTGGTGCCGTCGCCGAGCGGTAGGAACAGATTCCCGCCACGCCGCGCGAAGCGGTTCGCGAGCCGGGAGTTGGCCATCCGCTGGTACAGCGCGACGACGATGGAGCGGATGACGGGCGAGGACTCACAGATCAGGTGCATCGGCGCGTCACCGAAGTTCGACCGCAGGAACCGCCGGTAGGTCGCCGGAGTGAGCCGGACCAGCACGTGGTCGTCGTCCATCATCGGCGTGAGCACAGGCCGTCGTGTCTGCCGTTCGTCGAGCAGCCCTAAGACCGCTTCGCCGATCGCCGCGCCGGTCTCCTGGTCGATGTCCAGGTCACGGTCGAGGTGGATATGCCCCGCCTCCATGCTGACCAGCTCCGGGCCGCTGTAGCCGGCGAGCAGCGCGCGGGCCTGCTCCGCGAGAACGCCTGGGCCCGCGGTCTCCTCCAGGGGAGCGGTGAGTTCCGCGGCGACGCCGTCGCTGGACTGATCGGCCACCAGCGCGGAGGCGAACGCCCCGGCCGTGACCCGGTAACCGGACTCGCCGAGCCGGATGAGGTGGGATTCGCCCGCCCGCACCCGAGTGATGGACGGGAGCTGCTCCGCGACATGCCCGATCACCTGATCCGGCGGGCAGCTGGTGGGCTGGTAGGTCCAGGCCGTGGTCGTGATGCCGCCGGCGGCGTCGGCCTGGACGAGGGCGAGCTCAACCCGGATCGGCAACTGCTGCTCGTGGGCGTGGACCCACAGCGCCAGGGCCGCCTCGACCGGTGTCAGGTACTCCAGGAGCGCCGACAGCTCGTAACGGAACTGGCGGCGGAGGCGGCGCCGGTCGCACCGAATCGCCATCCAGTAGTCCGGCGTGGTCGGTGGGATGGCCACGGTGACGTCGCCGACGTCGGTCTCGGCTGCGGCGAGCGGCCGTAGCCAGGGGATCGGCAACAGCTGGCCGCGCTGAGCGAGCCGGGCGCGGGTAACGATGATGAGTTCGGACAAGACCTTGAGGGAGTCGGGCAGGCGGTCGGATCCGCGGAGCCGGCGCAGAGCGTGCTCGGTAGCGCCGGCGTCGAGACCGAGTTGCCCGATGTCGACGATCCGGGAGAAGTGGACGAGCTCCTGCTGAATCTCGCTCGCTTCGCCGGACGCCTCGCCGGTTCCGCGTTCGAGGTAGGCGGCGGTCAGGTCGACGACGTCGACGCCGGGGCCGGCGGCGGCGAGCGCGGCGAGGAACTGCCCGGGGACGTCGGGACCGTGGAGCGAGGCCAGGACGGCTAGGCGCCGTAGAAGCCGGTCGAACGCGGCCGCCAGCGCATCGGCGGCGAGGTTCGCTGTGGTGGCGTGGTCGAGCGAGGAGAACGCCGCGAGCAGGTCACGGCTGGCCGTGGTGTGGTCGCGGTAGGTGCTGGTGAGGATCATCGTCCCTCCTTCGGGGATCTTCCGCCCGCCCGATAGCGGCCGGTAATGACATCGCTGGCGATCTGGTACAGCTGTCGTTTCTGCTCTTCGATGAGGTCACGGTCGGGGTCTTCCACCTGCAGTTCGCCTTGAGGCATCTGCACTGCCAAGAACGGTGGGGCGTTCTCGGGCTCGACGTAGGTGAAGGAGAACCCCCAGACGGCGCTGCCCTTCGGGATGGCCTGCGCTCCCGCGCGTGCCGCCGCTTCATTCAAGGTGAGAAGCTCATCGAGCTTCGTCTGGTCAGCTCCCGCCGCACGCGCCCAGCGGGTGATGACCGAGTTGGTCAGGGTTGCCGTGCCGTTGAGGGCGCGGGACGCCATCGACTGGCTGATGCGGACGCGCTTCGCCATCTCCCGCTGGCTGATTTTGCTGACCGTCAGCAGCGCCTGAAGCTCACGCGCCAGCGCCCGACGGGCCTGCAACTGCCCAGCAGGCACAGGCACGGCCCTGCTCACCCGTCGCTTACGCCAGAAGCCGCCGCCACCGTAGGCCGTCTCAGGAGCGTCACGGCCGCTTCGTGGGCCTGCGCCGCGTCGTAGGCCGCCGCGAACGGCTCGGTACCGGCCCAGTACCACCAGTGCTGGGCGTCGGCCGCGTTGGGTCTGCACGTGACCCCATTCGGCACCCCGGGAACAACCAGCACGGCGTGCCTGGGGCCGAGTGTTTCGATCCGTGTGGTGACGCCCTCGTCTGCCAGGGCACGTTTCAGGTCCTGGAGGTGACGGATCCGCCGGCGGAATGGCGCCGGGTCAGCTACCTGCACGATCGTTGATCCTTTCCGATGCTTGAGTCGCGTCTCGACCTGTGTCCGACAGAGAGACGGGGGGAGGAACGAGGGGGCTGCTGACTAGTCGAAGAGACCTATCTGGCCGGCGGGGACGCCCCCCGGTCTCCGCAGAACTGTCCGAGTCCGAAGGAGGCGGCGCGCGATGGGGTAGGTCGTGTCGAACTTGGCGGCCACCTGCCGGATGCTCCAGCCCTGCTCGTACAGGCGCGCCATGTCGTCGGCCCGTACGTCCTCCTCGGTGACGCCGGCCCGCCCGGCCTGGAAGCATCGGAGGTTCTCGAGGCTGTAGCGGCGGTGCCCGCCGGGCGTTTTGAACGCCGAGTCGATCCGTCCCTCGCGGGCGAATCGGGCGAGAGTGGTCGTGGTGATGCCTAACACGTCGGCCGCCTCTTTGGGCTTGAGCAGGTGCAGGTGGTATCTCAGGGACGTCACGGCGGTGGGGGAGTTCCTAGCGGGAGGGGCGCCGTGGCCCCGGCTGTCGTACGGTCCGAGGCCACGGCGCTGGGTATCCGACGACGGTGTGGCGCGACTACAGGAGTCGTGGTCGGGTCACCGCCAGTACTGGTCCATGCCTTCCTCCTCTCCTGGTCTCTCGTTGTGGCCGCGTCCCCGGCATCCGTCCATGGCTGCGGAGCACCGGGGCCACGGGGCTTCGCGGCCGCCGGGCGGGGGCGTGTCGACGGGGGTTGAGGCGCACCCGCCCGGCGGCCAGGACTGCTCGCGGTCAGCGCCTACCGCGGGCAGCCCCTCCCCCCTCATCCCGCCCGGCACGGGGGTCGCCGGTGCGGGACACCTTCCCCGGGGGGCGGGTCTCGGTCGTGGATGCTCTCGTCAGGATCGCCATCGCCTCCCGGTACTGCTCGGCGGTGGCCGCGCCGCAGGAGCCGCTGTTGGTCACAAGATCACCCGGCGCCTGAGCATGTCGGCCTCTTCGGGCTTCAGCGGCGTCTGCTCGCGGGTGACCACGACGTGGCACGCTTTGCCGTGATCGCCTGGCATCCACCAGTGCAGCGCGGCGACGGAGTCGACGATGGACAGGCCGCGGCCGTTCTCCTCGAGGAGGTCCGCCGGTGCGGGGTCCGGCACGACCGGGTCGGGGTCGACAACGATGAGGTGCACCCACGCGGGGCGGTAGATCACCCGCAGCGCCACCGGCCGCTCGTACCACGCCCATCCCACGCCCCGGTTCACGGCGAACCGCTGCGCGGCCCGCATCGCGTTCGTCACGAGCTCGCTGACGATGAGCTGCACGTCCTCGGCGATGTCATCGACGGAGTGCTCTGCGAGGACTTCAAGCACGTGGTTGCGGGCCGTACGCACGAGTTCGGGATATGGCCCCAGCCGAAGCCACGGTGAATCGCCCAACGGCGTCCATGCGCGATCCGGAGCCATCACCGGATACCCCGACGACGGGGTGATGGTGGAAGGCTTCACGGCCACGGCGATCACGATTCCGCCGCCGCGGCTAGCTTTTCGGCGAGCGCCTGGGCGATACGTGCGGCAGCCTGGTCGATGTCCTCACCCGGACATAGCGGCTCCAGTTCTGGCGTGCGCCCTGGCGGCGTTGACCGCACCAAGTACCAGCGCAGTCCCTCGTCAGTGGCTCGAAGAAGCACGCTCTGCGTTAGGTCTCGGCGGTCCTTTGGATTGTTGGCCTCGACGGGGACAGGATCCGACACCGTCATGACCGTCGACCGGGTCACGACCTTGAGTCCTTGCGCGAGCAGCAGAGCCGCGAGATCGCGCAGTCGCTCGCTCATCAGAGCGACTCTGGCCGCCTCCCTCGCAGCATCGCGCAGCTGGGCTACCACGCTGCCAGCACCTGCAAGCTCCGTACTCATGCAGTGCAGCGAACACGATGCGACGGTCCAACATCAGGCGTGTGAAGCAGGGCGGGTGCGTGAACGGGGGGGCGTGCAGTGCCACGAACCCATAGAACCGGTTGTGTTGGCCATGCCACACTGCGTGTACCGGCAAGGGGCAGGGACCATGGGACGACGGCCCAAGCAACCGAACGACTCCCTCGACGCGCTCATGCGCGAAGCAGGTATGTCGCGCAAGGGGCTGGCCGCGCGCGTCGTCAAGCTCGGTGAACGCCGAGGTCTCGAGCTTCGTTACAACCACTCCTCAGTCGCACGATGGGTACGTGGTGAAACGCCACGTCAGCCAACGCCTGATCTGATCGCCGAGGTACTGAGCAACTCGCTCGCCCGGTCGATCACCGCCGCCGACATCGGCATGAAGGAGAGGAAGAAGAGCGACTCCGGCGCCGCGCTGCGGTTAACGCTCCACCCCGCCGAGAGCGCTCATCGACTCGCCGCTCTCGCCCACGACGACCTGGAACATCGCCGCGCGCTCGTTGAGGCCGGCTTCGATTTGGCCGCGTACTCGTCCGCTGCATTGCGGTGGCTACTGGCGCCCCGCACGGCGCTGCTCGACGCCCAGGGCTCACGGGCGATTGGCATGGCCGACGTCGAAGACATCCGAGAGGCCACACGCGCGTTCCGGGTTCTGGACAACCAGATGGGCGGTGGGCGGATCCAGTCAACGGTGGTGGACTACCTGCGGGGGAACCTCATCCCCCTGCTGCACGACGCCCGCTGCAAGGAAGACGTCCGGCGGGAACTGTTCTCAGCAGCGGCGGAGGTCGCGCAGCTCGCCGGCTGGCAGGCCTACGACCTGGAGCAGCAGGGCGTTGCCCAGCGGTACCTCGTACAGGCGCTGTCCATGGCGCGTCACGCCGGCGACGACGGCCTGGGCGGTGAGATCCTCGCCGCGATGAGCCACCAGGCGATATGGGTGTCCCAGCCAACCCACGCGATCGATCTGGCGCACGCCGCCCAAGAGGCCGCGAACCGCGCTGATCTGCCGGTCCTGAAGACCGAGGGACTGGTGATGGAAGCGCATGCTCACGCCCTCCTCGGCGACGCTGGCGCCTGTTCGCGGGCACTGAGGCGGGCGAGTGTCGCTTTCGAGAAGAACAGCGCGGAGACACCGGCGTGGCTGGGGTACTTCGACGAGGCCTATCTCTCGGCACGCATCGCGCACACGTTCCGCGCGCTCGGCCAGGGCCACACGGCCGTTCAGTACGCCAAGCAATCCCTGATCATGGACAAGCGGTACGTCCGCGGACGGGCGTTCAACGTCGCACTCCTGGCGGCCAGCTACGCGATCCAGGGCGACGTCGAGCAGGCATGCGTGACAGGACGGGAGGCCATCGACCGAGCCGCCCCCCTCATGTCGGCGCGCGTGGTGACCTACATCAGGAACCTGCTCGTCGATCTGTCGGACTACGACGACGTCGCGGAATGCCGAGATCTCAGGGAGTACGCGAAGACCCGTCTGCCCGCTCTGCGACCGCATGCATCACTCCGATGATCGTCGCGGCACCGAGGATTTCGCCACGCGCAATCATCGCCTGCGCCTCCGCGATCGGCACCCACCGTACGATCTCGGCCTCATCAATCTCAGGTTCACCGACGTGCTCGGCGCCGTGGCTGATGTAGATGTCCTGCGGGGCGTCGGCTGATCCCACCATCGGCTGATAGGAGAGCAGGAACTTCGGTTCTCGGGGGCGCCAGCCGGTCTCCTCTTCGGCTTCCCTGGCGGCGGCCGCCGCCGCATCCTCCCCCGGGTCGACGTACCCGCCTGGAACCTCCCAGTCCCACTGATCGACGATGAAGCGGTGCCGCCAGATCAGCAGAATGTTCTCCCCGGCGTCATCGAGCACGACGGCCATGACGCAGCGGCGCATCCGGAAGACGTACTGCTCGAAGGTCACACCGTTCGGGAGCTCGACACTGGCCATCGAGACTCGGACATGCGGGCTGTCATCAAGCAGGCGTTCGCCGTGGATGGTCCAGCGGGAGCGCTCGGGCAAGGCGTCATCGGTCACGTGGCGACGGTACCCGCGCGGTTCTGAAAGTGGGGGTGGGTGGGGGAATGCGGCGTCTCGACGAGGTTATGGACGTCGAGCTGTTTCACTCCGTGGTCGCTGGGCGCCTCAGACCGAAGATGCCCCGCCGGCCGAGGACTGGCGAGGCGCCCGAGCGATGACAGCGTGCGCGACCTTGCCGGACCGGCGCACTTCGAAACGGAACAGTGCGCACAGCGGGATGACGATCTCTGCGAGGCCCCGGCCTGACTCGCTCAGCTGATCGGGGTCAGGGGGCGGTGCGGGCACGGTGGAATCAGGGTCCTCAACGAGCACGTGCGTCCACCGATCATGCACAGCGACGCCCAGGCGAAGGGTCTTCCCGCCGGCTGCGTGACGCACCGCGTTGGTGACCAGTTCTGAGACGACGAGGATCACGTCGTCGACGTGCTGCGCATCGGTAGCCGCGACGTCGACGAGGAGCGCCGCTGCGACCTTCCGGGCCGCGCTGACCGACGTAGAGGCAATCGGCAGCCGATGCCAGGTGGGACTTCGGTGCCGGCCGACGAGATGGCCGCGTCGTATCGCCTTGGCCTCCAGGGAACGGGACAGGCGAACGCGCGGCGCGACCATGGTTATCTCCTCGGTCCGAGGGCCGCGGCGGTGACCAGCCGCCGCGGCCGCTCGGCGTGGACGGCGACGCAGGCTGGACCCCGGAGACCCGGTTCGGGACCCACGCCGCCGCCGTCTGTGGGCAGCGCGCATGTGCGCTGATGGAGGAAGGAGCTCATAGGAGCACCCCAGAGCACATGGGAGCACCTAAGTGATCTTGAGAGTTCTACGGTGTGCGGGTGCCAGAGGAAGAGGAGTGGCAGGGGCATCCCGCGATCAACTACCAGGGGCGCCGACCGCTGTACCTTCAGGTCGCCGACCTGATCGACGAGCGCGTGCGGCGAGGTGAGCTGGCCGTCGATAGCAAACTGCCGTCGGAGCGGGATCTGCGAGACCTGTACCGCGTGGCGTACTCGACGATCCGACGTGCGATGGAAGAGCTTCGGGAACGCGGCACGGTCGAGACCGTGCACGGACGGGGGACCTACGTGGTGAAGACTCCGCCGCCTAAGGAGTAACCGCCTCGGCTCGACCGCGGCGAGAGCGGTACGGACGCACGTGTCGGCGAACAGCAGACTGGCGTACGTCTCGGGCTCTAAGCCAGCGGTCACTGCGGCGAGTGCCATACTCATCACTCCCAGGTGGGGACTTAAGCCACCATGCATCTTCGGGAACCGAATTTCAATACCTGAACTTTCGGATGCCATATTCCTCCTTGAATGTCCGGTATGCGAGAAAGCCGGTTGCTCTACGATCGCCCCCAGCGACGACGAGGAGGAGGAAATCAGTGGCTGCTTCGCGCGATCCCAGTCCCACGCTGAGACGGCGGCGCCTGACCAGCCGCCTCCGCGACCTGCGCGCCGCGAGCGGCATGTCCGCAGCCGAAGTCGCCAGCCGCCTCGGCTGGGACAAGAACAAGCCGCTCTACCTGGAGTCCGGCCAAGCCAAGCGCCCGGACCCGCACGACATGGAACGCCTCGCCGAGCTGTACGGCGTGAGCGACGAACAACGTCAAGAACTGGTCGAGCTGGCGAAGGCCGCGCGGCAGAAGGGCTGGTGGCATCCGTACAGCACGATGCTGTCCAGGACCTTCACCACACTGATCGGCCTGGAGGCAGAGGCCGATGAGGTCTGCGGGTTCGAGCCGTCCGCCGTTCCCGGCCTGCTCCAGACCGAGGCGTACGCCGGCGCGCTGATCGCCGCCGGCGGCCCATCGAACATGCCGGCCGAAGACGTCGCCGCCAGGGTCGAAGTTCGCCGTGAGCGTCAGCGCATCCTTCACCGCCCGGACGCCCCGGCGCGGCTGTCGGTCATCGTCGACGAGGCCGCCGTCCACCGGATCGTCGGCGGCCCGGAGGTGATGCGCGCGCAGATGGAGCACCTCATCGAGCTCATGGAGCTGCCGAATATCACCATCGGTGTCCTGCCGTTTCGCGCGGGCGCGCACCCGGGCGTCGCTGGCTCCTTCATGATCTTGCAGTTCGCGGACGCTGCCGACGCGCCGGCCGTCTACGTCGAGACCATCGCGGGTGAGTTGTTCATCGAGGATGAAACCGACGTCGCCGTCTACTCCAACGCGTTTGAGACCCTCAGGGGCAAAGCATTGAACAGGCTGGATACGATCGCCGTAATCACCGCAGCAGCGGCAACTATGTGATCCGTCCCAAGATTAAGGTCTGTTCTCAATGGCCAAAATTGACAAGCCTCTGACCTGGAGAAAGAGTAGCAGGACCAATCAGCAGGGCAACTGTGTAGAGGTCGCACTGGTCCCGCCAACTGGCAAGTGACTGCAGAGAAGATAGGGGCACCGAAGGTGCTCGGTGCCCCTATCTGTTCCCGAGAGGGAATTTCATACCAGTTTAATGAGAAATGCCGTTCACTGTTGGACAATCGACACTTTTCGTCGCATGTTGCACGCTCGCCCACAGCCACCGCTTGTCACGCGTATGCACGCGCAGGACGCTAGATCCGTGGATCGTCGACCAGCTTGAAGTCCCGGTAGGACTGGCCGTCCCGTATCGCCGTGAAGCGGCGTCCTGGCAACTCGTTCTCGGGGAGACCCGCCTCTTGCGCGATCGTGGCCATCGGAATCCGCAGCGGGTTCTCGGCCGTGTGCTCGGGTGTGATGAGCTCGGCCTGGTCGCCGACCGTCAGCAGCACCTGCAGCTCGACTCTCGTTGTCATCCTCGATCCTTCCGTTGATAGTTCTACAGTCGTTCGACCGACCAGCCTGTGTGGCTGGCGCGGGATTCAGCTCGTGTGCGGGTTCCGGGCCAGGACCCCCACGATGGCCGCGAGGGCATCGCCGGTGGTGTTGAGGCCATCGTGTACCGGGTCGACCAGGTCCGCGTCCGGAAGTCGGCCGTCCAGATCGACGCCGCGCAGGACCTCCGCCAGCCGGGCGCGCGTGTCCTGGGCCACGGCGAGTAGCGCCGTCAGGTGTGACCGGCGCATGTCGATCGTCTCGGCGAGAAGGTCCTCGCAGCGTTCCTCGGTTTCGGCCAGGAACGTCGTCATCGCGGTGATGAGCGCCGCCGCGTTCGGCGCCTCGTCGGCGAGGCGTTCGGCGATGTCGGCCAGGTCGTCGGGCTCGAGGTTGATGTCGGACAACGCGCCCATGCGGGTCTCCTTCAGTCAGTCGGCTTGTCGTTGGGGAGCTGCCAGCCGCCGCCGGCGACGGGCTGGACACGGCCGGCCTTGACCAGTTCGGCCATGCGCCGGTACAGCGTGGGTCGGCTGACGCCCACGGCCTCGGCGAGCGGCCGCCACTCCAGCGGGCCGCCGTCGGCCGCTTCAAGGGCGGTGACGAGCTGGTCGAGGATGGGCGGTTCCTCTGGCTCCTCCGGGGCGGCCGGGGTGACTCCGGGCGCCACGGTGCTCGGGGCGCCGTCAGCGACGGTCACGGCGTCCTCGTGGCCCTCGGCGTTCTGCTTGCGTAGGGAGGCCAGCAGCTCGGGGAGGGCGTCGGGACTCACCAGGACGTCGCGGGCCTTCGATCCCTCGCTCGGCCCCACGATGGTCCGGCTCTCCAGCAGGTCCATCAGGCGGCACGCCTGCGCGTACCCGACGCGCAACTTCCGCTGCAGCATCGACGTCGACCCGAACTGCATCGAGACCACCAGATCAGCCGCACGGAGAAGGAGCTCGAGGTCTTCCCCGACGTCCTCGGCGGTGGGTTTGGCTTCGGCCGGTGCCGAAGACTCTTCGTCGAGGGGAGGGGACGCCTGGCGCTTGCAGTGCCGGACGATGGCCTCGATCTCCTTGTCGGAGACGTAGGCGTTCTGCAGGCGCAGTGTGCTGCTCGCGCCGATCGGCCAGTACAGGGCGTCGCCCTGGCCCAGGAGCTTTTCGGCGCCGCCCTGGTCGAGGATCACGCGGCTGTCCGCCAGGGATGACGTGGCGAACGCCAGCCGGGACGGCACGTTCGCCTTGATCAGGCCGGTGACGACGTCCACGCTGGGGCGCTGTGTGGCGAGCACCAGGTGGATGCCGGCGGCGCGGGCCAGCTGCGTGATGCGGACGATGGAGGTCTCCACCTGGTCTTTGGCGGTGAGCATCAGGTCGGCGAGCTCGTCGACGATGGTGAGCAGATAGGGCATCGGCGCGAGCGGCTGCCCGTCGACCACGACCTTGCCCGCGGCCGCGGCGGCGTTGAACTCGTCGATGTTGCGGAAGCCGGCCGCGGCGAGCACGTCGTACCGGCGGTCCATCTCCCCGGTGACCCACTCCAGCGTCTCGGCGGCCTTCCGCGGGTTCGTGATGGTGGGGAACAGCAGGTGCGGGATGCCGGCGTACGCCGTGAGCTCGACGCGCTTGGGGTCGATGAGGATCAGCCGGACCTGCTCGGGTGTGGCCCGCATGAGGATGGAGCAGATCAGCCCGTTGATGCAGGTGGACTTCCCGGCGCCGGTCGCGCCGCCGACGAGGAGGTGCGGCATTTTCGCCAGGTTCGCGACCACGATGTGGCCTTCGACGTCCTTGCCTAGGCCGGCCAGGAGCGGGTGCGTCTGGCTGGTCGCTGCTGTCGAGCGCAGTACGTCACCGAGCCGTACGAGGTCCTTGGCGTCGTTGGGGATCTCGACGCCGATCACGGCCTTGCCGGGCACCGGGGCGAGGATCCGTACGTCGCGCGCTTTGACGGCGAGGGTGAAGTTCCGCGCGAGGCCGGTGATCTTCTCGACCTTCACGCCGGGCCCGGGCCGGATCTCGTAGCGGGTCACGGTGGGCCCGCGGGTATGCCCGATGACCTTGGCGTTGATCTTGAACTCGGCGAGCACCCGGGTGATCGCCGCGGTGATCCGCTCGGCCTCGCGGCTACCGCCGGCCGCCGGCCGCGCGGCTTCCAGCAGGCCGTCGGGCGGCATGGTGTAGGCCGGCCGGACAGGCTCGGGCTCCGGCGGGCCTGGAAGGTCGGTAGGGGCACTGTCCGGCGGCGTCTCGGAGGCTGGCGTCGTCTCGGCCGGCTCGTCAACGGCCGCCTCATCGCCCTCAGAAGCCTCACCAACATGCCAGGCGTACAGCAGCAACCCAAGGCACGCGAGGACGAGAGCGAGGGGCTGAGCGCGCACGAACATCAGCCCGAACCAGACGGCCACCGCAACGGCGAGACGCCTGCCCCACCGCATCCGGCCGCGGGTCTCGGCGATCTGCGCCTCGCTCGGCGCGGCCGGGGCGGCGCGGGAGCTCTCGCCCGTCTGCTCCTCGTGCAGAGCCTCGGCGATGCGCTTCATGATCTCCGCGTCGCTGACCGACCGCGTGCTCACCCAGTCCCCGAGCCGGCCGCGGAGCATCAGCAGGCCGGCGCGGACCCGCGCGCGCTGAGCGGCCGCCCACGCGGGCGCCTGGTCGGACAGCGTCGCTGGCGCTTCGGCGGGCTCGGTGGTCGCGGCTTCCAGGTCCTCGGCCGCGGCCTCCGCCGAGTCGTCAGACCCACGCAGCCGCGCGTACACGGCCCTGGCGTGGTCGCGGACCTTGTCGAGCCGTGTGGCCTGATACCGGGACGGCAGCTCGTCCTCATCGGCGGTCATGCCGGTCTCCTTCGTCGGAATCCAAGATCTGGGTGAGCCGTGCGATGTGGGTGTCGAGCGTGCGGGCGAGTGCGTCTGCCCACGGCGCGACCTGGTCGGCCGGGAGCTCCCGGAGCAGGGCGCGCCACTGGTCCCAGGCGACGCGTGCGCGGTCGCTGGGGGTGGTCGCTTGGGCCCTCTTCTGGGCGAAGAAACTGGCCTGGTTCGCGATGCGCCGGCGGGCCATCGCGCCGAGGGACAGGCGTGGCACTCGGGTCTCCGTGGTGGGTGTCTCACAGGGCTCGCGCGCGCGCATACGCGCGCGCCTTGGGGCCTGTCAACTGGGTGAGAGAGGGGTGAGACGGGGGCGGTGAGACACCGCCCCCGCCCGTGGGCTACTTGTGGCCGCCACCGCTGGTGGTGACCGTGCTGAACATCGTCGCGACGCCGCTGCCGATCGAGTCGGCGGTCTGCTTGGCCATCACGCCGACCATCGACCCCGACAGCAGCGCGCCCATCGTGAAGGCCAAGGCCAGGTGCATCGGCTTGGCCTTCTTCTTGTCGAGGGCCCGCCAGAGCACGAAGCCGATCAACAGCACGATGATCAGGCCGGTGCTGCCGGCGGCCACCGTCGTGGCCGTGCTCGCGGGCAGCTGCTCGGGCGTCGCCGCGGCGGCGACCGCCGGGGACCCGGCCGAGCTGGTCGGGTCGAGCGCCAGGACGATCCCCGGCTGGGGTGGAGCGTTGCCGGTCTCGGCAATGCTCGTGTCCATCGTGATCTCCATCTCGTTCGCGTGTGTGTCGTGAGGCGGCCAGTCCAGGTCGTCCGGTCGGGCCTGGGCGGTTCCTGGGCTGGTCGTCGATGGCTTGTCGGCATCACCTCCTCTCGCCGTGGTGGGGCGGTGGTCGTACGGCCCGGTACCGCGCAGGGGACCGAGGGGACCGGTGCCGCCGAGGGCCGGTCGGTGCCGGTCCTCGGCCGGGCTGGGGCCGGGTCACGGCTGGGCCCCAGCGGGAATCTGGGCGTCCGCCCGTCGACCGTTCGGACCGGCTGGGGGGGGACTGGTCCGGACGGGGTTCTTCTCGGTCCCGCTGGGTGCGCCTGAGGAGTCCTGGGTTCCGACCGCCTGGTCGACGCCGGACTCGTGGGCGGTCCGGAGCACGGCGGCGATCGCGTTGGCGCGACCCTTCGCGCCGCCGATCCGAGCGACGAGGCGGCTGCCGCTGATGTACCCGCCGACCTGCTCGAAGTGGTCGCGGGCGATGCCGATTGACTGAGCGAGAACGGTGCTGTCAACCCCGTGCGGGACCAGCTCGGTCCGCCGGTCCCAGATCTGGTCCCACGGGGACCGCTCCGGCTCGTCGCCGGACCGGTTCGGGTCCGCCTCGGTCCGGTCCGGCTTGAGCAGGTCGCCGTGGCGGCGCGGGTCGAGCTCGTCGAGGGTCTCGCGGACCCACCCACGGACCTCAGTGCCCCAGTCCGGACTGAAGAACAACTCCGAGGGCAACTGCCCGGTGTCGAGGAAGTGCGCGAGGATGATCGGCACGTGCCGGCGGGTCCGGCGCCAGACCCGCTGGCCGTACTCGGCGACCAGCACGGCGCGGGCGAGCAGGATGGCGGACTCCAGGCGGAGCGCCTCGCTGTAGGAAACGACCTCCCAGCGGATCATCCGGACCCGGAGCCGCACCGTCCGGATCGGGGAGACCAGGTACCGGATCAGCCGGACGCGGTCCATCGTCTTGGCCGTCTCGGGCCGGTTGAGGCGCCGTACGGCCTCGTACCAGGTGATCGCGAGCGCGGGCATGACGCCGTGTAGACCGCGCGAGACCCAGGAGTGGTCCGGCGTGACCGCGGCGTTCGCGATGACAGTGCCGGCCGACAGCGCCCAGGCCACGGCGCGGAGGAAGCGGCTCGGGCGCAGGGAGTCCAGGAGCAGCAAGGCGGGGATCCCCGCGTCCAGGCCGACCGGGAGACCCCACCCAGGGCTGAAGTCGTGCCGCTCGCCGAACTCTCTCAGGTTGCGGAAGCTCATGTAGTCGCCCACGCCCGCGACCGTGAGGCCGCCGGCGAACGCGAAGAAGTAGCGGATCCCGTACTGGATCCGCTGCCAGTTGATACGGCGCTTGGCGGGCTGGGGCGTGGTCACGAGCGAGGGCTCCTTGGTCGGGAAGGAGACCCGCCCCTCAACCGTGGTGAGGGGCGGGCCGGAGATCGAGCTACGAGCTGAACCGGCGGGCGTCGACGCAGCCCTTGAAGACGGCCCCGGCCTTGAACGTCGGAACCGACCTGGCGGGGATCTGGATGGTGTCGCCGGTGGCCGGGTTACGGCCCGCGCGGGCGGGGCGGTTGGCCCTCTCGAACGTGCCGAAGCCGGTGAGGGTGACCTTCTCGCCCTGGGCGACGGTCTCCTGGATGGTGTCGAGGATCGCCTCAACGGCGTCGCCGGCGACCGCCTTGCTGGGCAGCCGGTCGGCGATGGCCTCGACGAGTTCGCGCTTGTTCATGGGTTTCCTGTTCTTGTGTGGGTGGGCGGGCCGCCCTCAGCCATGGGGAGTGGCGGCCCGGGGTTAGTGGGGTGCGGAGCGCCCGGCGGGCTCCGGCCTCGGGGCCTGCTCACGATTTCTCTGCTGCTAGCGGAGGGCCAGCACGATCCCGATGATCAAAGCGATCGGGCAGCCGATGATGCCGATCATGCAGAGGAAGTCGTTCCAGGGATCGCGCCGCATCAGTGCCCCCGCGGCGGCCGTACGCGGCGCCAGGCGACGGCCAGCGCGAGCAGGACGACGGCGGAGAAGCCGACCACGATGAGGGCCGTCTCGAAGGCCTTGGCGGCGGGGTGGATCAGCCACGGCGCGGCGATGCACACACCGACGTCGATGAGGACGATGAGGATGGCGGCGCGCGCGAGGGGTGCTCCGGGGCTCGGCTGACGCCTACGATCGTGGGCCATGGGCCCACCTACCTTTCGCGAGGTGTTCCAAGTGGGTTCCTAGGCCCTCGCCTGGTGCGCCAACACCGGGCGGGGGCCGCCGCTTTTCGCGGGTCTCAGGGGGCTCGGCGACACCTCCCTACCTGCGGCAACGAGGGGGCTGGGTACACCAGCGCGTACACCAGCGCGGCTCGTGTCATTACGTGTCGTTGGGTGTCATTAGGTGTCACTCGGAGGGCCGCGACACCTGGTGACACGCAATGACACGTGTGCCCAGAGC